>CAMGGL010000059.1 GCA_946055575.1 uncultured Candidatus Melainabacteria bacterium | reverse complement strand
AGTCATCAATCATAATTGATTGGAAAAGTTTGTACAAAGTTAGCAATTTTTTGTGTTGAGAATACTTTATATAAATATATAAAGCTCTCTCTTCTTATTTAAACGGATAGGCCTTGAATTAACAAGGTCTTTTTTTTATGTATATATTTTGCCGAAGATAGACAATTGTTGTTAAGAAATGTAAATATAAATAATAATAATTAGCAATAATCCCGTGAAAAAAAACTTTATAAAATTGTGTGAAGGTTTATTATTGTATGTATTATCGAAAGGCGGTAAGTAATGGTAAGTGTTGAAAAGTGTTGTGGTGGCTATGATTTACCTAGAGTTTATGAAGGAGTAGGAGCTCCGGCAGAAGAACGAAAAGAATATCACGGAATAACACAGTTTCCGTCGGAAGCGGCTGAAAGATTAAGTGAAAGCTTATTTCAAACTGATTGTTTTGCTCCTCGTCACAAATCACCTGAAGAAAAACAGAAAGAAATGTTAAAAACATTGTATGCGATTTTACTTTTAAATCCGTATTTGTTACCAATGATTTATGGGCTTATGAGAGACCCGGGTAGTGTAAAACCTGATCGTGAGCCGACAGAAGTTCAACTTAAACCTAAGGTTCTTCCGGGTGACGGTCATTTTGTTCGCCAATATGTTAGAGTTTCAACAGGTGAGATTATTCCAATTCCTGTAATGATGGGCTCAACAACAAAGGTCAAAATTCTAAAAAATGGCGATTATCAAGTTACTACAAAAGGCGTATATCTTGGAGCAAAAGAGAAAACCGTAATTATGTCAGAACAGGAATTTATTGACAAATACGGAAAATAGATATTTTTACACCTAAAAAAATACCGCGATTGGTATAAACCTTTCGCGGTATTTGCTATATCTTTTTGAATTAAACCATTTCAGCGATTTTTGAAGTGTTTTTGTTTGCAATTTCAACCAATGATGAAATTGTTGCAATCATTGAAATAGTAGAGTTCAATTTGTTAATGCAAGAACCGCATCCGATAGCTGATGCACCTGCTGCAAATGCAAACGGTGCAGTTGTAGGGTTAATACCGGTTGCTGTCATAATAGGCATTTCAACATTTCTAACAAGTTCGATTGTGTTAGATATAGTTAATTCTGCTCTGTCCATTAGTGCTCTTGCACCTGTAAGGTTTGCATCTGTAGAGTAGTGACCTTCAGTTTGGATTAAATCAATTCCCATTGTTTCTAATTTTGCAGCTAATGCAATTTGTTCTGCTGTAGGTATTTCTCCCGGAATTGTAACTGAGAAAAATACTTCTTTACCGTTTAGTAAAGATAATGTTTCTTGAACTAAAGAAAGAACTTCGTTTACATCAAAAGACATACCTTTTTTGTAAAGTACATCAAAGTTACCAAGTTCAATAGCATCAGCACCAAGTTCAACTGCTTTTGCAAGTTCCGCAGGAATGATTGAAGATACGAAAATAGGCATATCAGTCATTTCACGAACTTCTCTGATAATATCTTCTCTTGCGCAGATGTCAACTGCTGTTGCTTTAGCTGTTTCTGCAGAAGATACTACTTTTCTGATGTTTTCTATATCAAAGTTATCAATACCTGCAATAACTTTTACTGCACGTTTTTCTTCAAGTGCTTGTTTGAATAAATCAATTCTTGCCATAAATTCCTCCTAATTTTGATTATGGATATCTAATCTCTTATCGGATTATACATTAAAATTTTAATATTTTCAAGAACTAACCTGAATAAATAGCAAAAGAGGATATCTTTTAAGCTTAACAGAAAAAATAATTTATTTAAAAGGTTTGATTATGAGAAAATTTTTACTTCTAATTATTTTATTATTAAATTTAATCCTAAATTCGTCAGAATCTGTTATTGCAAAAGCCGTATATGCTCCTGATGAACAGGTAAATATTAGTGTTTATGAAAAAATCAGTCCTGCAATAGTTGCGATTGAAGCACAGGTAAAAGACGGTGTTTCGGCGGGAACCGGCTGTATTGTTACTTCTGACGGCTTGATATTGACAGGTTCTCATGTAGTTGAAGATTTTAAGGATATTGATGTCACAACTTATAACGGTCAGACTTACAAAGCAGTATTTGTCGCAAAAATGGGTAAAAACAATGACCTTGCACTAATTAAAATTGAACCTAAAAAGCCTTTAGAAACAGTTTCATTTGGAGATTCAGAGGATGTAAAAGTCGGACAGAAAGTTTTGAGTATTGGTAATCCGTTTGGATTTTCAAACACTCTTACTCAGGGTATAATTTCTCGAATTGATTATGTAAAAAATCGTTTCCAAACAGATGCTGCAATAAATCCGGGTTGTTCGGGTGGTCCTTTGTTAAACTCAACCGGTGAAGTAATTGGTATAAGTCAATCAATATATAATCCCGATCATAATATCTCAAATATCGGTATCGGTTTTGCAATTCCCTCAAATGAAGCGGTGAAATTTATTGCGACTGTTGATAAAACAAAATTTGTAAATCAAAAGAGTAAAAAATAAAATTACCTAATCTTTTTTATGTTATAATCATAAAAAAGGTAGGATGATTTGATTAAATTTTTAGGATTATGTGTTCAAAATTTAATAGAGTGTCTAAAGTATCTTTTTGGTGGAAATCTTAAGTTTAAGACTTTGATTTCTCAGGCAGCAGCGATAAGTTATGACTCGTTGCCGATATCTTTGGTAATAGCTTTTATTTCTGCAGCTGTTATAGCAATTCAGGTTTCAAAAGAGTTCTTGATGACGGGAGCTGAAGCTTATATTGGCGGAACGATTGCTATTGTAATGATAAGAGAGATTGCACCCGGTTTTGTCGCGCTGGCAATAGGTGCCAGAGCCGGCACCGCAATATCTGCAGAAATCGCAAATATGCAGGTCACATCTCAGGTTGATGCTATTAAAACTTTGAAAGTAAACCCTGTTGGATATTATTTCACGCCAAGACTTATAGCAGCTGCAATAACTGTTCCGATGGTTGTTTTAATAGCCGAGTATATTGGGATTTTGGGTGGAATGTTTGTTGCTAATGCAACTATAGACCTTAATCCGGCAAGATATATGACATCTGTTTGGGCTTGGTTGGCAACAAAAGATATCTATATAAGTTTATTAAAAGCATGTATATTTGGGGCATTGATAGCGTTGGTATGTGCCTCAAAAGGCTACGAAACTCGTGGCGGAGCAAAAGAAGTCGGAACATCCACAACTCAGGCTGCAATCCTTTCAACTATTTATATGCTGGTTGCGGATTTCTTGATTAATTTAGTATTTTATATAGCATAAAAAAGGGTTACTTTAGTAACCCTTTTTATTTCTACTAATGTTTTATATTCCCTGCTTTGAATAACTCGTTTGCCTGTGCTTGAGTTATCTTTCCTTGAGCCTTTAATGTGTTTATCAATTCTTTACATTCATCTTTTGTTCCGGCTACACCGTTCGGTTTATTCATCGCAATTACAAGAGTTTTTATTCTGTTGAAGTTTTGGCTTGAAACAGGTTTTTCAAAAATGTAATCAGCTAAGGCTTTTCCGTCAGATTGATACGAGAATGGAACTCCTCCCGTATTTGCATTTTCTGTCAAAATTTGTCTATAGTAGATATCTTTCTGCGCCGGTGTTAGTCTGCCGTACAGATTTTTCATTGCTTTTAAGTTCTTTGAATGTTTTGGGTCTCCGTTACCTTCTATATTTACTATGTTCTTTTCCGAAAGTAATTTAGTTATGGTTTCCGGTTTGAGGTATTGAGCAAATCTTGCAAAATCAAAAAGCATTGATTCTGTGGTATAGCCTTCGCCATCAAAGTTGATTTCGACACCTTTTGCAGGGTTATTTATGTCAAGTAAAATATTTGTTATTTTATCAATCAAATCCGGTGTGATTTTTTGACCGTTAAGCGATTCTAATTTGTCAAAAAGCAACTTCTCGTCTTTATCTGATAGGCCTCCAAGTTCGATTGGAACAGGTAATTTCCAAGACTTGAAATCATTTCTATCAATCTTGAATTTGCCGTCATGATCCGGATCCAGTTTATCCAAAGCCTCTTTTCCGACTGTTGATGCTCTGCCCTTTGTTGGTTGCTTATCAGACGTTGTTGCGTTTTTTTCTTTTTGGTATTCGGTACTTGCCTGTTTTAAATTATCAAGTTCTGCAATTTGGAATTTTAATGTTGCACTTTGTCCCTCATTTCCGTTAGTTACATGAGCTTTAATGTATTTATCTTTTGTTGACATTTCAGGTTTTTCTATGTGATAGCCGTTTACTAAAAATTCAGACATATCTTCGGTAAATTGTCCTTTTTTGAATTTATCCTGAGCTCTTAAAATGTCATTTTTACTCAGGGTAATTCCTTCGCCTTCTTTTGTGTTGTTAGCAACAGCTTTGAATGTATTAAATTGATACTGTGTCATATTGATAGCACCGGTCTTTTTCCATTGACCTGTTTTTTTGTCAAAAATATTTAAGACGCCCTTTTCATCGACAACATACTGACCGCCGTTGTTCTCAAACAGACATCCTTTTTCAATCTTGACAGTTTGTGTTTTCCCGCCAATATTAATGGCTACGTTTACATAATTGTTCACACTCATAGTATATCCTCATTTTATTTACATATATATAAAATATATTTTGTATATAAAATTGCTTAATTGTTCGGTTACACTTAATATTTTGTAATATTAAAACTAAACTTTATAAAAAATAATCATGTAGATAAGTGTTTGTTATATAATAACTTAAGTTATAGAAAGGATATTTTATGAAAGAAGTTATAGTATCCGGAATGAGGCCGACCGGAAGATTACATTTAGGTCATTATCTTGGAGTAATTCAAAACTGGGTTCAGTTACAGGACAAATACGATTGTTATTTTTTCGCGGCAGACTGGCATGCTTTAACTACTAAATATGATAAAACCGAAGATTTAAGACAAAACACATTGGATGTTATAATGGATTGGCTAGCTTGCGGGATTGATCCTGAAAAGAGTGTTATATATGTTCAGTCACTTGTCCCTCAAATTGCCGAATTAAACGTCTATTTGGGAATGATTACACCTCAAAACTGGGTGGAAAGAGATCCTTGCCTTAAAGATATGGCAAAAATTTTAAAATCAAAAGATGGACAGGGGCAACAGATAAACTACGGTTTGATGGGTTATCCTGTATTGATGAGTGCTGATATTATGATGTTCAATGCTGATTGTATCCCTGTAGGTATAGATCAGGTTGCGCATATTGAAATAACAAGAGATATTGCAAGACGGTTTAACAATTTGTACGGTGAATTTTTTCATGAAGCCAAACCTTTGTTAAATCATTGTTCGCTGATTTGCGGTCTTGACGGAAATAAAATGGGTAAATCCTTTAACAATGATATAAAAATTTCTGATACAGCGGAAGTTACTTCAAAAAAAATAATGAGTGCAATAACAGATCGTTCAAGGTTGAGAAAAGACGATTTGGGACATCCTGATGAATGTGAAGTTGCCTTTAAGTATTGGCAAATTTTCGGTTCGGAAGAGGAAGTTGCAAATGTCAGATGTGAATGCGAAAAAGGATTAAGAGGCTGTGCACAATGTAAGCGTCAGTTAGGCGATAAAATTAATGAGGTAATGGCACCAATTCGCGAAAAACGCAAATACTATGAGGAACATCCTCAAGAAGTTGAAAAGATAATACAAGAAGGTTCTGCAAAAGCCCGTGAAAAGGCTCAGGCAGTATTGAATGAAGTTAGAAAACTTGTTAAAATGTATTAATTTGGACAAGAAAACATATTAAAGATATTATATAGACAAAGAGGTAAAATATATGAACACAGTTACAATTGTAGGCAGAGTAGGCAGGGATGCTTCCGAAGATTTTAAATCTTTTGATTCCGGAAAAACTAAGGCTAGATTTTCAGTTGCGGTAAATCGTTGGGATTCTAAAACAAAAGCTGAGGTTACGGATTGGTATAATGTTGAAGTTTGGGATAAGCAAGCTGAATTTGCTGCAGAATACGTAAAGAAAGGCAGACTTGTTGCTATAGATGGTGCTATCGCAAATAGCAGATGGGTTGATAAGGCATCGAATAATGAACGTGAGTCTTTCTTTATCAGAGCAAATACTATAAGATTGTTAGGTTCTAAAAGGGATGTAGAAGAAGCTGTATTATGATATTGAGTTCAACAACAGCGGGAATTATTGCAGATGACCTGACGGGTGCAACAGATACCGCATTACAATTCAAAATAAATGGAGCGGATACTAACATCTTACTGAATACGGATGTTGTTCCAGAAATGGCTTCTCACCCTCAAACTTGGGCGATTTCTACGGAATCTCGTAATATTTCCCATCAGGAAGCTTTTGATAAAGTTAAAAAAGCTACGGAATTTTTTGTAAATAACATAAAACCAGATTTCTTTTACAAAAAAATAGATTCGACGGTTCGCGGAAATATTGCAATAGAGGTTCTGTCGATGTTGGAGGTTTTAGGCTGGGATGCTGCTGTTGTTATGCCTGCATTCCCGCAGGAGGGTCGGATTACAGTCGGCGGATATCATTTATTAAAAGGTGTTCCTATCGAACGAACTGAAATGGCTAGAGATCCGCATTCTCCAATTTCTCAATCTCATGTCCCGACTCTTTTAAAAGAACAATTAGGTGAAAAATTTGAGGATTTGGTTGAGGAAATAAGTCTGAAAACCGTTATGGACGGTGCAGGTCCAATCTTGAAAAAAATTAATAAACTAATAGATAAGGGTGCAAAAATAATTGTTGCTGATGCAGTTTCAACGACAGATTTAGAGCAGATTGTTTTGGCAATGCAAAAATCCGAATATAATATTTTACCTGTAGGAACTGCAGCTGCAGGTCGAGTGTTGAGTAATATATGGTTTCCGCCTGAGGATAATGAAGAACTCTTACCTGTAAAACTTCCAGTATTACCAAAGCTGGTTGTGTCTGGTAGTGCTACTCAAATTACTGCAAATCAAATTGAAAAATTTGAACAATGTGAAGATTACGAGGAAAATTCTTTGGTAATAGAGCTTGATATGCGGACTGTTTTGGCGGGTGTTAGTGATGAGCTTGTTGAGAGAATTTCTTCAAATTTGAACGGGAAAAATATTGTATTGATTCACACATCAAAACTGTTAGTGAATTTTGACGGTTTTTCTGATGATACAATGGATGCAGATTTAACAAAATCGGGGTTAGCTAATGTTATAACTGATTATTTGGCTGATTTGACAAGACGTGTTTTAGACAGGAAAAAAGCCGTGTTGGTCACATTGGGGGGTGAAACTTCATATAAGTGTTGTAACGCAATTCAAGCAAATCAGCTGCAATTGATAGAGGAAGTTTTACCGGCTATTGCTTTAAGTCGCAAAACTAATTCAGATCAGTTTGTTGTAACAAAATCAGGCAATCTTGGTGGGGTTAATACTCTGATTGAAATATTAAAATATTTTGAGAAACACGAAGTGTAATTATGGATAAAATTGCAATAACAACAGGTGATCCAAATGGAATAGGTGCTGAAATTACTATAAAAGCTCTTGAGGCTTTGAATTTGGAGTCTGAGAAAATTGTTTTGATTTCAAATCGAGAGGTTTTGAATTTTTATGGCGGGACGGAAATTTTAAAAAAGTATGAAGTAATTGAAATTCCGTATTTGAAATCGGATATTTGTTCGGGAAAAGTTACAAAGGAAGCCGGTGAGTTTTCTTTTCAATCATTAAAGAAAGTTTGTTCAATTTCGCCAAAGGCAATTGTCACGGCTCCTGTAGCAAAGAATGCGCTACATTTGGCTGGTCATATTTATAATGGTCAGACTGAAATTTTGCAGCACTTTTTAGCACATGATAATCAATTGGCGGAAATGCTTTTTGTTGCAGGGAATTTTAAAGTTTTACTTTTGACGCGCCATTGCGCTTTAAAAGATATTACGCTAACTAAGGATATTGTTATTACAAAAGTGAAAAATCTTGTTACGACCTTTCAATCTAACTTTGGGATACAAAATCCTCGTTTTGCTCTTTGTGGATTTAACCCTCATTCCGGTGAGGATGGAATTTTAGGGGATGAAGAAATTGAAATTCTATCGCCTGCGGTTAAAAAGTTGCGACAACTAAATATTGATATTACAAATCCGCTTCCTGCTGACACTTTGTTTGTAAAAGCTGCCAAATGCTTTTATAACGGAGAAAAAGATGATTTTGATTGTTATATAGCAAATTATCATGATCAGGGGCTTATTCCAATAAAAACCGTTGCAGGTGATAAAACGGTAAATATGACAATCGGTTTGGATATTGTCAGGACTTCACCGGGACATGGTACTGCATTTGATATTGCAGGTAAGAATATTGCTGATTCAACTGGAATGATTGAAGCAATAAAGGCAGTTTTATAAATAAAAAAACGAGGATTTTGATGGCTCCTCGTTTTTTATTTATCTTTAATATTACTATTATTTGATTTTCTTAACTGCATCTATTACTGCGTTAACGGCATCTTCCGGTTTTATTGTAATTTTTTCGCCGGTTGCTCTTGTTACAAATTCTACATTGCCTTCAGCTATAGTTTTACCTACCGTAATTCTATACGGGAAGCCAATCAAATCAGCGTCTTTAAATTTAACACCAGGACGTTCATCACGGTCATCAAGTACAGCCTCGACTCCGTTAGCAAGGAGTTCTTTATACATTTTTTCAGCTACACTCATTTGTTGTTCATCTTTAGTACTTACGGGAACAACAATGACGTGATATGGTGCAATTGCAAGAGGCCATTTTATACCCCAATCATCGTGATGAGCCTCAACAGCAGCAGCTGCCGTTCTTGAAATTCCTATGCCGTAGCAACCCATTATATATGGTTTTGCTTTTCCGTCAGCATCAAGATAAACTGCATTCATAGGTTTTGAATATTTTGTGCCTAATTGGAATATATTTCCGACTTCAATACCTCTGGTAACTTTAAGTGGTTTACCGCATTGCGGACAATATTCACCGGCTTCAACAAGTCGCAGGTCGAAGTATTTAAGTTCTGAGATGTCTAAATCTTCAAGGTTTGCGCCTACATAGTGAACGTCATTCTGATTTATTCCAACAACAAAATTTTTCAAATCTTTCACGGTATTATCTGCAACAATCGTCAAGTTTTTAAATCCTTTTGGACCGATAAAGCCAGGAATCGCATTAAACCCGTTTTCTGTCATAAGTTCTTCAATTTCCGGAGAAGTTGCAATTCTTATTTCGACTCCGCCTATTGCATTTAAGAGTTTTGTTTCTTCAATTTGTTTGTCCGCTCTTATTAGTGCCATTACAGGCTTTTTATCAATTATGTATATTAGTGATTTTAAAATAAGTGTTGACGGGATATTCAAAAATGCACTCAGTTCCTCTATAGAATGAGTATTTGGAGTGTCAACGATTTCAGCTTTTTGGAAGTATTCTTTTCCGTCGGTTACTGCATCCGGCAGAGTTGAGATTGCGTGGTTTGAGTTAGCTGCATAATCGCAATCATCACAGTAGAATACATCATTTTCTCCTGCATCTGTATCTGTAATTACCATAAATTCGTGAGATACATTCCCGCCAATTGCGCCGGAATCGGATTGAACAGCTTTTGTTGCTAATCCGCAACGGTTAAAGATATTTGTGTATGCTTGCCACATATTTTTGTATTCAGCTTCAAGTTCTTCTTGAGAAGTAGAAAAACTGTAAGCGTCTTTCATTATAAATTCTCTACCTCTTAATAAGCCAAATCTTGGGCGAACTTCGTCTCGAAATTTTGATTGAATTTGATATAAATTTACAGGTAATTGCTTATATGATTTCAAACCGTCACGAGCAATTGCCGTAATTATTTCTTCGTGTGTCGGTCCAAGACACATTTCTCTGTTGTGTCTGTCTTTTAAACGCATAAGTTCTTTACCGTAGGCTTCCCATCTGCCCGATTCAACCCAAAGTTCTTTAGGTTGTACAAATGGCATTAAAAGCTCTTGTGCTCCGGCTTTATCCATTTCATCCCGCACAATATTTTCAACTTTTTTTAATACTCTCCACATTAATGGTAAATAATTATAAACCCCTGATGTGAGTTTTCTTATATAACCGGCACGAGCCAGCATTTTATGAGATACAACTTCCGCATCTGAGGGAAATTCTCTCATCGTCTGTACAAATAATTTTGACATTTTCATAGCTATGTAATCCTCTTTATTTTTTTTCTTTTATTTTAGCATAAAAATATTCTTATTTTTGGTATAGAATAATCTTATGAATACTATAAAAATTCAATGTCCTGCAAAAATAAATTTAGGATTGAAGGTTGTAAACAGACGCGCTGACGGATTTCATAATATTGACAGTATTATGCAGACAATAAGTTTGTATGATTATTTGACAATATCTGTTGATATATCTGAATCTACTGTTATAAAATTGTCCGGCACTTCAGATGAAATCCCTTATGATGAGAACAATCTTGTATACAAAGCTGTTGCTAAATATCTTGAAGTTACGAAAATTTCTGCAATGGTAAGTGTCTATATAGAGAAAAATATTCCT
>CAMGGL010000058.1 GCA_946055575.1 uncultured Candidatus Melainabacteria bacterium | reverse complement strand
GGTCATCCGTATATGTTTGTATTATCATAGAAATGTACAGTTGTAATTAAACAGTAGGATAATAAGGAGGGTTTAGAAATTATGCCTGGAAAAACAATTACAGTTGATGGCAATTACGCTGCCGCTCATGTTGCTTACGCAATGAGTGAAGTATCAGCGATTTACCCAATCACTCCTTCATCTACAATGGGTGAATGGATTGATGAATGGGCTTCACAACACAAGAAAAACATTTGGGGCAAAGAAGTAAGAGTTGCCGAAATGCAATCTGAAGCAGGTGCGGCTGGTGCCGTTCACGGAGCTTTGGCTGCAGGTTCTTTAACTTCTACATATACAGCTTCTCAAGGTTTGTTATTAATGATTCCTGTTATGCACAAAATTGCAGGTGAAATGCTTCCTACAGTATTCCACGTTGCAGCACGTGCTTTAGCGGCTCAATCATTAGCTATTTTTGGTGACCATACAGACGTTATGGGTTGCCGTAATACAGGTTTTGCAATGTTATCAGCAAATTCTGTTCAGGAAGAAATGGATTTGGCTTTGGTTGCACATTTAGCAACTTATAAAGCAAAAGTTCCTTTCTTGCAGTTCTTTGACGGATTTAGAACATCTCATGAAATTCACAAAATTGAAGAAATTTCTTATGAAGATATTGCTAAATTAGTTGAACCAAAATATATTGAAGAATTCAGACAAAGAGCTTTAAGACCTGAAGCTCCGGTATGTAAAGTCGGCGCTCAAAATACCGATGTATACTTCCAAGGTAGAGAAACTGTCAATAAATACTATGATGCTGTTCCTGACATTGTTCAAGAATATATGGATAAAGTTGCAGCATTAACAGGTCGTCAATATCATCCGTTTGATTACGTTGGTGCGCCTGATGCAACTGATGTAATCGTAGCTATGGGTTCAGGTTGTGAAACTATTGAAGAAACAATCGAATACTTGAATGCTAATCGTGGTACTAAATACGGTTTGGTTAAAGTGAGATTATACAGACCGTTTGACGTTAAACGCTTTAACGCTGCATTGCCAAAATCCGTAAAACGTATTACAGTTTTGGACAGAACAAAAGAGCCTGGTTCAATCGGTGAACCGTTGTATTTGGATGTTGTTGCAGCTTTGGAAAACAAAGATGTAAGAGTAATTGGCGGACGTTACGGTTTATCTTCAAAAGAATTTACACCGTCAATGGTATTGGCTATCTACAAACATGCGGAAAATAACGGTTTTCATGGATTTACCGTTGGTATTGAAGATGACGTAACAAATAAATCTTTAAAAATTGAAGAACAAATTGTTACCGAACCTGAAGGTACTACAAACTGTATGTTCTGGGGCTTGGGTTCTGACGGTACCGTTGGTGCTAACAAAAACTCAATTAAAATTATTGGTCAGTACACAGATAAAGATGCTCAGGCATACTTTGCTTATGACTCTAAAAAATCATTTGGTGTAACTGTTTCTCACTTACGTTTTGGTGATAAACAAATTAAATCAACTTATTTAATTACTGCACCTGATTTTGTATCTTGTTCTGCACATTCATATATCGGAAGATATGATCTTTTGAAAGGTATTAAAGAAGGCGGAACATTCTTGCTTAACAGCCCATATACAAAAGATGAAGCATTTGCACACTTAACTCGTGATATGCAAAAAACAATTATTGATAAGAAAATTAAGTTCTACAACGTAGATGCTGAAAAACTTATTAAACAGCAACCGGGCTTAAGAGGTAAAGGTGCAAACACAGTTATGATGGTTGCATATTTCAAAGTTTCAGGAATTATTCCGTTTGAACAAGCTTTGGAAGGTATGAAAGCAATGACAACAAAAACCTTTAAGAAAAAAGGCGATGATGTTGTTAATATGAACCTTGCATTGATTGATGCAGCGGTAGATGCAACAGAAGAAGTTGTAATTCCGGCATCATTGGATGGCGTTGGATGTGTTGACGATGTTAAGTTGCTTCCTGATGATGCTTCTGATTTTGCGAAGAAGATTGTTGAACCTTCAATGAGATTGAAAGGGGATGACATTCCTGTTTCTGCAATGAGCGTAGACGGTGTAATTCCTACAGGTACAGCTTGTTTGGAAAAACGTGGAATTGCTCCTCGTGTTCCTCGTTGGAACAGCGAAAATTGTATTCAATGCGGAATTTGTGCATCAGCTTGTCCGCATGCTGCAATCAGAACAAAATTAATTGAAGACAAAGACTTGAAAGACGCTCCGGCTTCATTCAACACAGTTCCTGCAAAACCGGCTTTGGCTGACGAAAAATTCAAAGTTCAGGTATACTGTGAAGATTGTACGGGTTGCGGTGTTTGTATAGACCAATGTCCTATGTCTAAAAATCCTGAAAAGGCTGCTTTAACTTGGTCAACTATTGAAAAAGAAGTTGAAGCTTGCGAACTTGAAAATGAAAAATTCTTTGATGCTTTACCTGACAATGTTATGGGTAAAAATACAACCAAAACAATTAAGGGTGCAATGTTAAGAAAACCATTATTTGAGTTCTCAGGAGCTTGTGCAGGTTGTGGTGAAACTCCATATGTAAAATTGGTTTCACAATTATTTGGTGAAAATGCAATCGTTGCAAACGCAACAGGTTGTTCTTCAATTTACTCAGGTACTTTCCCTACAATTCCTTATACAAAAACTAAAGAAGGCAGAGGTCCGGCTTGGGCTAATTCATTATTTGAAGATAACGCTGAATTTGGTTATGGTATGAGATTGGCAGTTGACCAAAACAGAGATACATTAAAAACTTATGTTGAAAAAGTTTTGGCTAATGAAAAAGCTCCGGCTGATTTGAAAGATGCTTTAAATGAAGCACTATCTCATTGGGATAATTCAAAAACTGTTGAAGCTGTTGCAGCTCAAAACAAAGCTAAAGAAGTTATTAACAAATACGCAGTTCAATGTGATTGTGCTGATTTAGCTAAGGTTAAAGAACTTGAAGACTACTTTACTGATAAATCTGTATGGATTATCGGTGGTGACGGTTGGGCAAATGATATCGGATACGGCGGTATTGACCACGTATTAGCTCAAAATAAAAACGTAAATATCTTAGTTCTTGATACCGAAGTATACTCAAATACAGGCGGTCAGGCATCTAAGTCTACACCTACCGGTGCTGTTGCAAAATTTGCTACAGGCGGAAAACAAACTTATAAGAAAAACATGGGCTTAATGAGCATGTCTTATGGTTATGTTTATGTTGCATCAGTTGCATTGGGTGCAGATAGAGCTCAAACTCTAAAAGCGTTCCAAGAAGCTGAAAGCTACAACGGACCATCAATCATATTTGCTTATGCACCTTGTATCGCACATGGTATTGATATGAGTAAAACTCAAACAGAACAAAAACGTGCAGTAGAAGCAGGATACTTCCCGCTATACAGATACAATCCGGCAAATCCGGAAGCTCCGTTCAGTTGGGATGCAAAAGATCCTAAAGGCAATTACCAAGAGTTTATCAGAAGTGAAGGTCGTTATAAGTCATTGCTTAAAACAAACCCTGAAGCTGCTGAAGAACTTTATACACAAGCTGAAAAGGATGCAGCTCAAAGAATGGCTGTATATAAAGCAGTTGGCGAATTGATGAGATAGTTCAATTTACAATACAGAAAAACGGGCAAGGTAAGTTCCTTGTCCGTTTTTTTGTTAAAAACTCTTGATTGACAGGCTTTATTTATGTGCTACACTTATGTTGCAGAGGGCGTGTAGCTCAGTCGGTAGAGCAGTTGACTCTTAATCAATTGGTCGTGGGTTCGAGTCCCACCGCGCCCAAGTTTAATCAAATTACAATAAGATTTTTTTTAGAAGAAGTGTTTTAGTTTAAATAAGAAGGAGTAAGGGTATATAATGATTTGCGCGTTAAATGAGAATAAAGTTTCAGTAGTAAAAAAAGCTTTAAAAATTTTAGGCAAAAAGAATTTTGTATTTATAATGCACAATGGAAGTTTCCCTGCCTTGAAAGGTGAAAATACAGGTTTTGGTACGATAAATTCTTCTGCCGGCAGAAAGTTTATTGATTATGCTGCGGGATTGTTTGACGCAATACAAATGGGTCCGGCAGGAAAGACAAAAAGTTCCGATTCTTCTCCATACTGTGGTACTATTTTTTCAAATAATCCATTGTTTATTGATTTGAAAGAATTGACAACTGCAAGATGGGGTAAAATACTTTCTGAAAAAACATTTAATGATATTGTAGAGAATAATCCTAATAAAGATAAAAATAAAACAAGTTATTCATATATCGTAAAACGTCAGGCAGTTGCATTATCTGAGGCGTATGAAAATTTCTTAAATCTTAACGATAAAACTTTACATAAAGAATTTGAAACTTATAAACAGGAGAATGATTCTTGGTTGGATAAAGACAGTTTGTACGAGGCCTTATCAATAGAGCATGATAATGATTATTGGTATTCTTGGAAAAATGAAACAGATAAAAATCTTTTTAATCCAAAAACTTATGAACAAAAAATAGAGTACGGAAAAAGAATTGACGAGATTTCAAAAAAATATGCAAAAGAGATTGATGAGTACAAGTTTATACAGTTTGTGTTGAGTAAGCAGAACGCGGCGACAAAAAAATATGCGGATTCTAAAGGTATAAAAATGATTGCAGATAGACAAGTTGCCTTTTCAGATAGGGATACTTGGGCATATCAGTCGTTATTTCTTGAAGGTTGGTGTTTGGGCTGTCCTCCTGATTATTTTTCAAAAGACGGTCAGGCTTGGGGTTTCCCTGTAATAGATCCTGATAAAATGTATAATGAGGATGGTTCACTCGGGGAAGCCGGTATTTTGATGAAAAATCTTTACAAAAAGATGTTCAGAGAAAATCCCGGAGGTGTCAGAATTGACCATATTGTCGGTTTGATTGATCCTTGGGTTTATAAATCAGGTAAAAAACCAATGCCAAATCAAGGTGCAGGTAGATTATATTCATCTCCTGAGCATCCTGAGCTTTCAAAATATGCAATTGTCGGGGTTGAGGATTTAGATGAAACTTTAACCGCAGATAATGAAAAACGAGTTAAAACTTTGTCTGAGGATCAGATTAGAAAATACGGCAGATTGATTGAAAAAATAGTTATTGCAGCTGCTGAAGAAGAAGGCTTGACTAAAGATGCTATAGTATGTGAGGATTTGGGAACTTTAACAAATCCTGTTGCTGCGGTTATGAAAGAGTATAGTCTGCTTGGTATGAGATTGACGCAGTTTACGGTGCCTACAGAACCGGAAGATCCGTACAGATGTAAAAATATTACAGCTCATTGCTGGGCAATGGTTGGTACGCACGATAATCAACCTGTTAATATTTGGGCAAAAAATCAAATCCATACTCATACAGGTTATTTACATGTAAAAAACCTTGTTGAAGATTTGTTTGCTGAAGTTGAAGATAAAGATTCTTTAATTGTGGAAATGACAAATGATGCGGCATTCTTAAAAGAAACAAAGTTGGTTGAACTTTTTGCTTGTCAGGCAGAAAATATACAAATGTTTTTCACAGATTACTTTGATATGAATGAAACATATAATACACCGGGGACGTCGGGTGATAAGAATTGGAGTTTAAGACTTCCTGATAATTTTGAGCAAATGCAGACTATTAATTTGCCATTAATTCTAAAAAAAGCTATAATCGCAAGAGGTAGTGAATTTGCAAAAGTAAATAAAAATATTATTGAGGAATTAGATGCGATTTCGTAATTTATTAAAAGTAGTTTTAACCTTTATGGTGCTGGGATGTACGTTTAATGTTACATATGCGTCAATTGCGACTGATGCAAAACTTCAGTATAACAAGGGAATTGATTATTATCAACTCGGGCAATTGGAAGAAGCCGCCTCTTGTTTTAAAAAAGCAGTAGAGCTCGACCCAAATTATATTGATGCTTATTATAATTTGGGGTCAATTTTGGAGTATTTAAAGCAGGATGAGGCTGCGTTGGCAGTTTTTAAACAAATTATATTACGAAAACCTGATGACTACGAATCCGTGTATAAGGCAGCATCATTAAGTAAGAAGGTTGGGGAAGTTGATAAAGCAAAGATGTATTTGACTTTAATCCCGATGGATACTTTGATTGGTCAGAAAGCAAAACAGTTGGCAGATTCTATGGGAACTGATGTCCAAACAATAAAAGCCGAACACACTCAACCACAAACATTTGAACAAGCAAATCCTATGAGTAATTCACATGGCGTTTATAATGATATTTCAAGTCCTACCGGTATGGCAACGGATCCGAACGGGAATCTCTATGTTGCAGGATTTTCGGATAATACTATTTATAAAATAGGACCTGATAATAAAAAAATCGTGTATATTAAAAGTGAAAAAATTGATGGTCCGATTGGTATTGCAATAGATGCCGACGGCAATATGTATATTGCAAATTATAACAAGAATAATGTCTTAATGGTTGATAAAAACGGATTGATTTCAGAATTGATTGATAATATCCAAAGTCCGTACTGTATGCATATTACCGGTAATTTGTTGTTTGTATCTTCTCAAGGTAGTAACTCAATTGTTCGTTATAAGTTGAAAAAATAGTATTAGTATTTGAGCTTATAAAATATTGCCTGATTAGTCTGATAAATAACTGATATTAAAAAAGTATTTTCTGCTTAATATTTTTATTAAGGAGACTTTTTTGATGCCTCAGGATAAGTTATCATATAAAAAAATGACCATAGAAGAATTAGTTGTTCTTTCGCAACAGGATGACTTTAAGGCGATTGAAGAACTTATTAAAAAAATTCAATCTGATGTTTTTGCTACATTAAGCTATCTTTCAAAAAGTAATAACAATTTGTCCGATTTAACTCAAGAGGTTTTGATAAAAGTTGCCTCATCTATTAGAAATTTGAAAAATCCGAAATGTTTTAAAAGTTGGTTAAATCAGATAATTACAAATACTTACTATGACGATATAAGAAAGAAAAAGCATAAGCCTGAAATGTTATCAATTGATTATACTTGTGAAGCTCTAAATTTTGGTATAAAAATTGATATTCCGGATAAGAAATTCAAACCTATAGAAAAGTGTATAACTTCCGAGTGTGAAAGGTTTATAAAATCTGCGATTAGGGAACTGCCAGATATTTTTAGGATTGCAATAGTTCTGAGAGAGTTTCAGGGATTGAGTTATGAGGAAATTGCGCAAACAACCAATGCAAGTATCGGAACTGTAAAATCTAGGATATCAAGAGCTCGTATTAAATTGCAAGAAGCCCTAAAAAATTATATTTAAGGAGTAAAAATCATGAATAAGGAATTGACATGTAATCAAGTATCCGCCCTGTTAAATTTTTATATTGAGGGTAAATTAAATCCAAGACTTCGAGAATCTGTACAACGCCATATTAGTAAATGTCCGACTTGTAAAAAGAAAATAGAAGAATTACAGAAAATATTAAAAGTTTTTAAAAACGTAAAAAATAACAAGGATGAGGTTTCAAAAACCTCGCCGGAGATGTTTGGCAGATTGTCCGCTTATGTTGATAACGAATTGAATTTTAATGAAAATATAAAGCTCAAAAAGCTGGCTATTTCAAATCCCGAACTCAGGAAAGAGTTGGAAACCATGTATAGATTTAAAAAGATTATGCAGTCAGCATACGAGAAGACCAAAAATGATACAAAATTTGATTATTCAAAAAGTGTATTGACAAGAATGCAAGATGATGCAGAATATTCAACAACTTATTTTTATAAATTATCAATAATTTTTGTACTCTTGCTTATGGTAATTATAGCAGGTTTTATATATTTATATTTTTAAAGTCCCAGAGTTTGAAGGGTAAGTTCTGTTGTAGTATTTTATCTGAAAATCAACCATGCTTGGTTTTTGAAGATATTGGTATGTTGAATTGATTTGAGAAGGGCACTCATCTTTTGACTCATTCATTTTTGCAATACCTTTTTTCTGTCTGTCTGCTGCAATTTGGTTTCTTACAAGTGGGGTGACAATGTTGCAGGATATAATTGAACCTAAAGTTGTAAACATAAAATCCATACCCGCGCTGAAACGTTCAAAGTTCTTCAATTCTTCAGCCGGCAGGTTTGCATCTTTTGCAATATCCGTACCTATTTTACCTATATTTTTGAAGTTAGTATCTTTTAAAATTTTGCGAACAGAACTCGGAACTAACTTTCCTGTTTTAACAAGATAACTTCCGAGAGATTTGAATGTTTTTGTAAGTGCGTAGAATGAAACAATATTGACGGCAGCATCTGCACATTCTTGAGGAATTAGGTAAAGTTTTTGCTCTTTTGGAATTTTATCGTTGATTGCAATAGCCATAACTTGAGCTGCAGACGATAAAATCCAAGAAATTACGCCGGTATGTAAAAGCATCTTGCCTACGTTATTTTTGCCGTAGTTTCTTGCAATGTAGTCTTTCATTCTTACAAATAAAGAAGCATTACTCATGTTGAGCCTCCTTTATTTGTGTAGTCTTTTGGACTGTTTTTGGTGCTTGTTCTTGTTGGTTTTCTTTTTGTTTGATTTTATCAATAAATTTATTCGTTAAATATTTTGTGAATGGTGCATCTATCAAAAAGTTAGTAAATACCATAATTCCGACGGATAAAATTGTTCCCAAAGAATCTTTATATTTTTTCAAATCATCAAGAATACCCGGACTTGGAGTAAATAGTTGTCTTAAATTTTTAAACTTCATATCCGGTGTTATTTCGTGAGGCAATTTAGTAAATGCGTTTATTGCTTTGATACAGCCGCCTCTGATTATTACACCGGTGATTGTTCCTGCAATGATTTTAGCAATTGTTCTTGCTGCTGAAATTTTGCGGGTTTCTTCGTCCACTTTTTTATTATTTAAATCAATAAACGGCTGAGTCATAAGTGCCGTAACACCAAGAATAAGTCTGTTATGAGGAGAGGTTAAAGTATCACCGACCCATCCGATAAATTTATTTGCTTTCTCTGAGCTGATGGTCATTTCAGGCATAGCGTTCACTACGCGTTGTGTTGTTGCGCGCGAGAACTGACTTATTGGTGATATTGAAATGCCTGCCATAATAATATTCCTACCCAAGTGTATAAAACCGGAAAACCCAATTAATTGCCAGTTTTAGCTACTTTGTTTCACAAAAATTTACAAAAATTTTGAGGTACACATAGATTGTACCTCAAAAATCTTAAATTTTGTTAAAACTTTATAAAATTTTTATAAAATAGCACCTTTAGGCACTACGGTTACTCCGCCTGCTGATACGTGAAATCCGCGTTTTAAATCTTCTTCTCTGTTAAATCCGATTTTTGTATGTGGCGGAATAATAACATTTTTATCAATAATCGCTTTTTTAATTTGCGAATATCTGCCGACTTCAACATTTTCCATTAAAATACTGTCTTGAACACTTGAATAACTGTTAATTCGAACTTCTGGTGACAATACGCAATGAGAAAGTCCTCCGCCTGAAATTATGCAGCCTTCGGAGACCATTGAGTTTGTAGCCATACCAACTCTATCGCCTTCTTCCCAAACAAATTTTGCCGGCGGATAGTTATAGTTAAATGTTCTTAATGGCCACTCTTTTGAATACAGATTTAATTCAGGAGTATATGCCAGTAAATCCATATTTGCTTGCCAGTATGCATCAATGCTTCCTACATCTCTCCAGTAGCCTCGTTCGCTGTCAGACATTCCGGCAAAGGAATTGTCCGAAAAGTTATAAACATAAATATTTTTTCCTTCGTTTAACAGCATCGGTATTACGTTTTTGCCGAAATCGTGATTAGAGTTTGTTATATGGTAATCTTTTTCCAAAGCTGTTAAAAGAATTTCTTTATCAAAAATATAATTTCCCATTGATGCCAAACACATTCCCGGATTTCCCGGAATAGGCTTTGGTGGAGTTTGCGGTTTCTCTACAAAATTAATCAATTTCCAATTTTCATCGACTTCCATAATTCCAAATTCCGAAGCTTCTTCAATAGGTATAGGAATTGCCGAAATTGATAAATCTGCTCTTTTATCTTTGTGATAATCAAGCATTTGGGATACATCCATTTTGTATATATGATCGCCGCCAAATATACATACATATCGAGGATCTTCATCCGTTATATGAAATATATTTTGATAAATTGCATCTGCCGTTCCTCTATACCAATCGTTACCTGTTCTCATTTGAGCCGGAGCAAGGTCAACATACTGGTTTAAAAACGGTGATAATGCCCAACCTCTTGTTATATGTTTGTTTAACGAATCTGATTTGTATTGGGTTAAAACTTTAATTTTAAAAAATCCCGAATTGATAAAATTATTGATTACAAAGTCAATAATTCTGTATCTCCCGCCAAATGGTACAGCAGGTTTTGCGCGGTCTTTTGTAAGCGGGTGTAATCTTTTGCCCTCTCCACCTGCTAAAATCATAACTAATGCATCATCAATCGACATATAAATCCTTCTTTCGCTATATAAAAATTATATAATAAAGAATTTAAAAACGCACTAATTCTAAATGATTAATTTTAAGCATTAAAGGTTTTGAAAGAAGA
>CAMGGL010000057.1 GCA_946055575.1 uncultured Candidatus Melainabacteria bacterium | reverse complement strand
GCTTCTAGTTTATCAAAACATTTTGCCAAATTAGCTTTTCTTTCTTCTTCATTGTTATCGGAATACAAACTCAACTGTTCAACAGAAACTTCGCCAATTTTTGAAAGACAAACACCTGTACTACGATAAAGGATTTCAGGATTGTATATTTCATCAAGCAGTTTATGAGCTACTTTCGCAATTTCCAGTTCAAAATCTACAGGCGCAAGCAAATCTTTCTTTGTATAGAAAACTCTAAAGTCTTTTGTCCGTAACATTACACCTATCTGCAAACACTTTGTATCATAAGAGCGCAACTTCCTACACGAGGTATGGATATGCCTGTTCAATTCATTCTTAATAAAATTATAATCCGAGGTAAATATTCCAAAAGCCCTTGAGTTTTGGATTGATTTAGGGGCTTTTTCGTCATTTGATACTTCAGAAACCATTTTACTCAAAAGCTCATGTTTCATCTCAATTCCATGAATACCCAACCTTTTATCAAGCCAATCATCGGTTTTTTGAACCAGTTCAAATGCTGTTAATATTCCATACCGCTTCAACGCTTTTGTCAAACGTCTGCCAATACCCCAAATTTCTTCAATATTTGTATTTTTAAGTTCCTTCATAGCTTTTCGCCTGCCAATCATATAAACCCCCTTAGGCTTACTCTTCGATTTATCAGAAGCAAGTTTTGCAAGAGTTTTTGTTGCCGCTACTCCTATAGATACTGGAATATCAACTTCATCTAAAATTTTAGTACGCAAATATACTGCCAAGTCAAAATAATTACATTTATACAACCGAGTTAAACCTGTCAAGTCTACAAAAGCCTCATCTATCGAATACACTTGAACATAAGGACTAAAATCTCTCAAGACAGACATTATTTGACTTGAAACTTTTGAGTAATACTCATGATCCGCAACTATATAAACAGCATCAGGATGTTCTTTTTCGCACATAAAATAAGGCTCGCCCATACGAACGCCTATTTGCTTTGCTTCACGAGAACGGGAAATAACACACCCTTTCTCGTTAGACATAACACAAACGGGTTTCCCTTTAAGTTGTATATTCCTTTTTTGTTCACAAGACACGAAAAAAGAATCACAATCAACAAGAGCTATAACCTTTTGTTTCACCATATTTACAGTATGAAACACTCAATCATATTCGTCAATAAATTATGATATTTTAATAAATGTTACAAAAACGGCAAAAAAATATCTTGATGTTTTTTTACACATAGTGTATTATTAAGAAAAAGCAGGTAGAATTATATGGACAAATATTTATTTCCTAAAAAATCAGAACTTCAACAAATCGACATTTCAGACATCAAAATGGAACTTCCAAACCTTAAAAACCTTGATGAATCGAAAGCTAATGCAATTGCAAAATGGCTTGCTGTATGGATTAAAACAGATTTAAAATCAGGAAAAATTAAAGTTAACAATATTCTTCCGTCAAAAGCAGAATTTGCATACAAACTCGGCGTAAGTATCGGAACGGTTCAAAATGCAATCAGAACTTTGGAGGATTTAGGATACGTTGAGTCAAAACAATGTATAGGTACGCTGATAAAAGATGTTAATAATCAAGATACCTCATTACGTAAACTTGTTTCAAAAAGAGATTTGGCAATTGAAGCAATAAAAAGATATATTCTGACAGACGGATTTAAAGCCGGCTCACAATTACCATCTACAAAAACAATAGCAACAATAATAGGATTTTCACAAAACACGACAAGAATGGCAATAGAGAACTTATGTTCACAAAACATTCTACATAAGAGTTTCAGAAGTGCAAAAGATACCGGCTGGACTATTATGACATTAGATTTTGAAGTCAACACACCAAGCAACTCGACATCTTCAAAAACGCTAGTAGACATGGTAGTTAAAGACTTGGAAAACTATATATCCAAAAACCTCAATGTCGGGGACAGAATACCTGCTCATGCTCAATTGGCAGAAACATTAAAAGCCAGCATAAAAACAGTTCACGACGCATTAAAAGTCTTAATTGACAGAGGAATACTTTTAGCAAGGCGCGGTCGTTACGGCACGACAGTTGTAAAACTTCCGAACTCAAAGATTAGTAATTTCAAACCAGAAAATACCATTTTTGCGCCCGCAAAAGATACTGCTTTTTACCACTATGAAAAAACCCAAAATTACATAAAAAAAATGATTGCAACCGATTATGAAATCGGTGATAAACTACCGTCAATACAAGAACTTGCAGACAAAATGGATTTAAGCCCAAACACTATCAGAAAAGCTTTCCATAACTTAGGCAAAGAAGGGTACCTTGTATTTTCCAGAGGTCGATACGGCGGAACATTTGTCATAGATATTCCGGAAGTAGAAACTCAATCTTTCAAATGGCTCGCTGTTAACCCTGCATTTGTAAAAGAAATCCAAAAAGATTTAAATTAAGACAATTGTAAATATTAGTAAATACTTTTGACATGACTGCCCATATTCTGACATAATGGTTGAGAATACTAGACTCGGGTAGATTACATGTACATAAAACAATTAGAAATAGACAATTTTAAATCATTTGCCAATAAATCAGATATTCCCCTGTTAAAAGGTTTTACGACCGTATCAGGTCCGAACGGTTCCGGTAAAAGTAATATTATTGACAGTATCATGTTCGCATTGGGTTTGCGAACAGGTAGCGCTTTGCGTATTGAAAATTTATCAGATTTTATAACAACTTTTAATAACAAAAATGAAGCAATGGTAAAAGTTGTATTTGGAGATGTTGACGGAGATAAGGAATTATCGGTTGCAAGAAGAATTAAAAAAACCAATCAGGGATTTGCCAGCACTTATTACCTAAATGACAAGATAGATACCCTAACTAATATCAGAAGCATTTTAGAAAAATACAACATTACGCCAAACAGTTATAATGTAATGATGCAAGGTGACGTTACCAGTATCGTTATGTGTTCTTCAAAAAACAGGCGTGGAATTATTGATGAAATTGCAGGGGTAGCAGATTTTGACAGAAGAATAGATCAAGCTACAAATGAGTTAAAAACAGTTGAACAAAGAGTTTCTACGGCGTCACTAATACTTGCGGAAGTTGAACAGAGCTTGGAACAACTAAAAGCAGAACGAGAAATTGCACTAAAATATAAAAAACTGCAAGAGGAAAAATCAGGGCTTGAATCACAAATCAGCACGGTTAAATTTTTTGACTTAAAGCGCAATCTTGAACTTGCCCACGAAAACATTCTCCAATCAAATAAAAAACTTAAAGAAGAACAAGCTAATAAAAAAGATTTAGATGAAAAAATAAAACTTATCAACGAAAAATACAAAGAACTTGAAGCAAAACTAAAAGAACAGGGCGAGGATGAACGCAATAAGCTAAAAGACAGCCAAAGTGACTTATCCGCAAGAATTCAAACCAAAAAGAATGCTATTGATTACTCTCAAACACAAATTCAAAAAGGGTTACAGTCAATTGAAAATGCTAAAAACGGTATTGAAACTTATAAAAAGAAAATTGAAGATGAACATCTTAATATAAAATTAGCGCACGACAAAATCGGGATTATTGAAACTCAATTGCAAGAAAAAAAAGATGAACTTTCAAAAAAACTTGCAGACATTTCAGGACTAAGTTCAACTGCTGATAAATACATACAAGAAAGAAATGACGTATCAAAAAAATTAGATGCGCTTAAAGACAAAGACAACGAACTCTTACGAGCTTCATTGCCAAAAGAAAACGAGTTAAATAACATCAGGAAATCTATTCAAGAAGCGAAAGATTTTGTTGAAAACGCACTTAATGCAAAAAACAACTTCGCAGATGACAAATCATTAAAAGAATTGCAAGTCAACGACCTAAAAAAAGAAATGGATGAATTAAAAGAAATTCAAACCAAGACTATGCAAGATTTGGATAATGCAAAGACCGCAATTGAACAATATGATTATGATGTACGCGCTGCATACAGAAGATTTACTGAAATGGAAGCTCAGCGTAGAGCGGCATCATCTTCGGGTAGCAGTTTACCAATTACTACAGTAATGAATGCGCATTTAGAAGGAGTACATGCTCCATTGATGCAATTAGGAACCGTAGATGAAGAATATTCAACGGCACTTGATATTGCCTTTGGTGGCAGACTTGCTCATATCGTAGTTGACGACACTCATGCCGCTTATGTAGCTATGGAATTGTTAACATCTTCCCGCGCGGGGCGTGCAACCTTCATACCATTGAACAAAGTAAAAAAAGCTCCAAATAAGCTGCAGTTACCAAAGAATAATGGCGTAATAGATTTTGCAATAAATCTTGTTGATTTTGACGACATATATTTAGACGCGTTTTTCTATGCAGTAGGTGACACGTTGATTGTTGAAGACGCTCAGGCTGCCGAGCAATTAATGGGTAAGTTCCGAATGGTTACACTTGATGGAAAACTCTACGAAAAATCCTCCGCAATTACGGGCGGATACGTCAAAAAATCAATGTTCAGTTTCGGACAAAATGACGACAAAGAACTTGAAAAAGCAAAAGCAAAACTTGATGAGTTACAAAAAAAATACGATCAAACTGTATTAAACAAAAAACATTTAGAAGAAAAACTTGAACAAATAAGAACATCATACTCGGCATCTTCTACAGAATACTCTAAAGCAAAAATTGAACTGAACAATATGACAAATCAATTTGAATCAAGTCAGGGACTTTTAGAGGCAAAACAGAAGTTTATAACAGAAAATGAACCGCTGATAGAAAAGCTCAACAATGAGCTTGACAAAATTGAAGCAAAACGAGTTGATTTGTCTGATGAAATCCAACAGGCTCAAGACAAATTATCAGAGTTGGACAACCTTTTAAATGACAAAGATTTAAAAGACTTAAAAGAAAAAACTCAAGGAATTGAAGATGAAATCCGAAGACTGAATAACAATTTAATGAGTGTAAACAATGAAATTCAGGGATTTAACAACACAATTAAATTCAACGAACAACTTATAACCTCAAAAGAAGACGACATCAAAAACATCACAAAAAATAACGAAAACCTTGAAAAAGATAAGGTAACCTACGCTGAAGAAATCAAGCAATTAGAGGAGCAATTAAATACCCTATCTGATAAAATAGCTGTGATTGATGCAAAAATAGGTGAACTTGTGAAAGAAAAAGATGATATTCATAAGAGTCTTATAGATTTGCAAACGAACAGCGCCGTTAAATCTTCAGAAATTGACAGAATTAACGAACAAATTGAAGCGTTTAAAACTCGTCGCAGAGAACTTGAGCCCCAATTAAAAGAAGCTTCTGAGATTTTAGAAAATTCCGGCATTAAGATTGATAACCTTGAGCCGGTACAAATTTCAATAGAAGAATTAACCGCAAAAATCCAGCGTTTAGACAAACGAATGCAGGAATTGGGCGATGTAAACATGAGAGCTATCGTATCTTATGAAGAAAAAGCCGTAAGAAAAGCTGAGTTAGATACTCAAATTCAAACCTTGTCAACAGAACGTCAATCTATTCTTGACAAAATGAACGGGTTTGAACAGCAGAAAAAAGAAGCCTTTATGACTACATTTACGGCAATCAATGAAAATTTCAAAGATATCTACCACCAGTTATCGGAAGGCGAAGGAAGGTTGATACTTGAAAATGAAAAAGACCCTCTTTCTGCAGGAATGACAATAGAAGCAAAGCCAAGAGATAAAACTACCAATAACAAACTGGGTGCATTATCAGGCGGAGAAAAAGCACTTACGGCTTTGGCATTGGTATTTTCTATCCAAAAGCACCTGCCTGCACCGTTCTACGCATTAGATGAAGTTGACGCAAGTTTAGATACTATGAACGTAGAAAGAATTGCAGAAATGGTGAAAAAGCAATCCTCAAATACGCAATTTTTGGTAGTAAGCCACAGAAGACCAATGATTGAAGCTGCAAACCGAACCATTGGTGTTACCCAAAAAGAAAAAGGTAAAACAAAAGTTACAGGTGTAAAATTAAGAGACGACAATAATGAACAATAATTCAATAAATACCGAAGATTTAGAATCTTCAATATACGCTCAACCCGGAGAATTTGATGCCAATGACGGTATCGGCATTCTTGTTGACATGGCAAAACAAGGAAAAATTGATCCTTGGAATATTGATATTCTCGATGTTACAGAAAAATATCTTCAGAGAATGATTGAATTAAAATCATTAAATCTTAGAGTTGCCAGCAGAACTTTACTGTTTGCATCAATTCTTTGCAGATTACAATCAAATGTCCTTGCAGGTATCTCAATAGATGATTTCAAAGATGAACCGGAAGATGAAGTAATGTACGATGAAGATGGGTTTATTGTCGAGTATCCTGATGAAAATCAGGAATTTATCCCGACAAGTAATGTCGTAAGTTTTGATGAAGCCCTGCAACGTCGTACAAGTATCAGACTAAACAGAAATCGTGTTGTAACATTGAAAGACTTGATAAAACAATTGGAGTTCTATGAAAAACTTGAAAAAAGAGCCTCAATGAAAAATGCGCACGAACGTGCAAAACGACACGTCAGGAACTATTCAAGACTGACTCCTGAAGAAATTGTTTCAATGGCTCACGAAGAATATATTGAAGAATCGGTACTTAAATTAAAAGACAATTTGGAACAAATTTTCAATCATCAGGATAAAATTGAATTGAACGAATTGACAATTCTCGGAATGGACAAAATAAGTGCGTATTTAGCATTATTATTCTTAAGTCGTGACACAGATTATGAACTTGAACAAGAAGAATTTTATTCTGATTTGTATGTAGTAAAAGGCGGTAACCATGCAACAGTTGAAATCTAGAATTGAAGCAGTCTTATTTGTAACGGCAAAAGCTTTGACCGCAGAAGAAATTGCTGCATACTTGGATGCAGAACCGGAAGAAATCGAAGAAGCCCTACTTGAACTGATTATGGATTATTCGGCTCGTGATGGAGCATTGGAAATTGATGACGAAAACGGATATATTTTACAAGTCAAAGAAGACTACAGCGATATTGTAGAAAAAATTTGCCCGATAGATTTATCTCCTGCAGTGCTAAGAACCTTGCTTGTTATTGCATTAAAAGAACCGATAAGACAAACAGAACTTGTAAAACTCCGCTCTGCGGCTTATGAGCATGTTGCAGAATTGGTCGATAAAGGACTTGTTTCAAAACATAAAGATAAAAACGGTAGAAGTATCAACATAAAAACGACCTCAAAATTCGCAGAATATTTTAAATTAAAAGGTGATACAAGAGCTTTGGCTCAGCAACTTGAAAAGGATTTAGCAGAGAAATCAAATGCGTAAAATATTACTTGTAATACTTTTCATTGTTCTTATAGTCGCGTTGCTGTATAAATCGCCATTTTCGGCAATGTATAATTACAATAAAGCCAAAGATTTATACAAATTGGGTAAGTACGAACAGTCTTTGCCATACTTTGAAAAAGCTTTATTTGCATCACCAAAAGATGAACTGAGCAGATTTTATTATGTTCTTGCGCTTTCAAAAACACCCCCAACCTACAGAATACAAAAAAGACTGTATGAAATGTCCGAATCAAAAATTCAGGACGAAGCCTCAAAATATGCAAAAGCTCAAGCCGTATCGTTACGTTTTAAACTTACAGAGGGAATAAATAACAACTATATAGACAATGCGGTTTCAGGTAAAGATATCATAAGGTGGGATTTAAAATCTTTCCCGCTCAAGGTTTATATTGAACCGACAAATGACATCCCTCCATTTTACACAAAAACAATTCTTAAAGCCTTTGCAATGTGGCAAAATAAGACTAACTTTATAAGTTTCAACCAAACTAAAAATGAACAAGAAGCAAATATCACCGTCAAATTCAAAGACATACCGAAAGATATTTGTAAAAACAGTATTTGTACATATACAATCGCAAATACGACACCTGAAATAAACAATGATAAAATATTAAAAAAAATGGTTTTAACTTTTTACAAAACAAATCCCTACAACAAATCTTTTACAGAGCAAGAGATATTTAACACCGCAATCCACGAAATCGGTCATACTTTAGGAATAATGGGTCATAGTGACAATCCTGATGATGTTATGTTTGCGATGAAAGACAATACCGATTACCGAACATTTAAAACCGGCGTGAATGCAATTTCTGCAAGAGATATAAAAACTTTAGTCTTGCTATACAGAATTGCCGCTAATATAACAGATACCAATGCTTTACCTGCCAAAAATTCTTACTATGCACCTCTGATACTGGGAAGTAATGATGTAAGATTACAAAAAAAATTACAAGAGAATTTGAATTATATAAAAAATTATCCTAAACTTGCCTCCGGTTACATAAATATCTCAGGAGTGTACACTGAAATGGGTGATTTTGACAACGCTTTGATAAGTTTAAATAAAGCAAAAGAATTATCTGTTACTCAAGAAGAACAATACATCATAGAATACAATTTAGCAATCACATACTACAACAAACAAGACTATCAAAAGGCTTACGAGACAGCTCTAAAAGCCAGAACTCTCAAATCTGACGAAAATATAAACGACCTTATCACCGAATTAGAAGAACTTAAAAAATAACAGTATAATGTTTTGCATTATCCGCTAAAAATTCTGTTATTTTAATTATTTGTCTTTTTAGAAACGACAACAGCATTAGATAAAGCAATTCCTCCTGTTTGTTGCGGACGGTTTACTATTTGCCCGTTGACAAACATAACCGTAGAACCGCCACCATCTAAGTTAATAGCATTAACACAGCCTAACGACTGCATCAATGCCGCAAGTTCATATAAAGTCAATCCTATAGAACTCCCTTCCCGACCATCGACCGCTACGAGAATTAAATCATTATATTTTGTGTAACCTATTGCACTACGAGGATTTCTACCCCCAATTGATTGAAGCCTTTGAGCATTGACATCTACAAAAACAGCACCGTTTTTTACTAAATACGGACCGCCGCTTATAATATGGCGAACATTTTCCCATTTCGGGTTTGTACTTATTGAAATATCAACGTATTCTGCGCCAAAAAGTTTCCCTAACTCAGATTTAGGTCCTACAAGAACATATCCGTTTTCAGGAATAGAAAGGGGATTGGCGGAGGCAGCCGTAATTTTATTTCCTTCAACTCTGAGTTGAACGCCATACTGAGGCGAAGCAGGTGCGTATGCTCCCCAATCCCTTGTATAAAGTAAAATATATGAGGATAACATTCTTGGTTGATTTATATTATCAATTTTGATTGTTTGACCGTTTCCGACAATTTTTGCATCCAACTGAACTCGCCCGACATCGTATCCATCATCAAAAATTCCTAAAGCAACTCTGTCATAAATAGGACCGGTAACCATTTTACCGTCAATCATCAGTGTCCCAAGCGGGACTCCGGTTTGAGGTTTAAAAAAGCCACCATTTATTGCTGCAACAGAATTTGTATTTTGAGCAATAGTACGAATTGTTCTTTTATTTGGTAATGTCTTTGATGCAATTGCAGGCTTAACTTCATAATCTTGCGCAACTGTTTCATTAATTTCAACAATATTTATGCGCACCGGTTTACCTGAATAATACTTAACCATTTTTACATATTTAATACCATCAGCAACAGTATTAACATTCCAACCGCTATACTTAGATGCAACTCTTTCATTAAATTGAGATTTTAGAAGTTCAGTATCCGTAACCCCTTTTGCTACACCAATATTTTTTATAAGTGCAGGTGTCGTAATAGCAGTATTTGCCAAAATATCGTTTGCATAAATCGGAGCTTGGAAAAACGAATGAACAAGGACTAAAAATATAAACAATAAAATTGATAAACAATACTCGAAAGTCCTTTGGTTGAATTCATATTCAGTTTTTTCAACAAACGTATCCATAACGTCACCTGATTTTTAGTAACCGGATACCTTTTTGTTTTTAGAGTGGTGTGGGGAATAACACTCGTCAGAGACCTATGAGGGCAAATAGGGTGTTCCTACTATCATTGTAACATATTTTAACACATTTCTCAAGTGTCTACAATCCTATAACCACAATAATTTTACAAAACTAAATAGTGGCAAAGTTACACTATTTCCGGAATACAGAAAAATAGATACCTGACCAATTGAGATATTTCAATAATGTATTTAAACTTCGAATATGAAAAGAATATTGCTTATAATATACATTATAGTTGCATCACTTCCGACAATTGCTTCTCAATACGGAGTACACACACCTCAGGAATACAAAAAGAATTTTCATCTGAATGAAAGTGAAAGAATACTATTTATAATGGATTTTTCGAATAGCATGACTGAACCTTTGGAAAATTCGACAAAAGTCGATTTAATGTTAAAGACGATGCTGGAAATTTTACCCAAAATCAAACCTGATACATGGGTAGGTTTGCGAATATACGGACACAAAATGGGGTTTACTCCAATGGAAGCTTGCCGAGCTTCTACTCTTGCAAGTCCCATTGTTCAAAACGGAGCTGCCAACGTAGAATATGCACTAATGAGAACAAAACCTCGCGGAATGACACCGATTACATATTCGCTAAAGCAGGCTATAAAATATGATTTCATG
>CAMGGL010000056.1 GCA_946055575.1 uncultured Candidatus Melainabacteria bacterium | reverse complement strand
ATACTACAGCCTCGCGGTTATTGATTATGAAGAAGGCAATTTGACCGACGCAGAAACAAATTTGAGAAATACGGTCGAATTAAATCCTGCAGATTTTGAGGCTTATAAAATTCTTGCCAAAATTGAACTTAAGCAAGGTGATTATGAAAATGCAGTTCAAACAATAGAAGCTGCATTAACAAATTGTGAAGCTAACGGAGATTTGGATTATTTTGCGGCATTGGTCTATAAAACGGCAGGTTACGATGAAAAATGCTCACAATACATTCAAGAGGCGACAAAACATCATAAAACCCTATCAGTTCCGCTAAGCGCACTAAAGAAACTTGAATAAAAAGGAGAAATGAATTATGCAAAAAACAATTTGGGATAAATATGCACAAGTATTGGTAGACTATTCAACCGATGTACAAAAGGGTGATTTAGTTTTAATAAGAGCAGAAAGTTTTGAGGCCCGTGATTTGGTTAAAGCTGTTTATAAACGTGTAATCGAACGTGGCGGAAATCCTATTGTCAGAGTAGCAATAGGCGGTTTGGCAGAAGTATTTTTGAAAAACGCATCAGATGAACAATTAGATTATATTGACCCGATAACCGAATTAGAATACGACAAAGTAGACAAATATATCTCAATCGGCGCACCATTAAACACGAAAAATATGGCTCGCGCAGATTTATCACGACTGGCAAGACGCGGGAAAGCAACCAAACATCTTTCTGAAAAATTGATGAAACGCTCAGCAGATGGCACAGCAAAATGGGTAATTGCAGATGTTCCTACACAAGCTCTCGCACAAGAAGCAAAAATGTCATTGGATGAATATTCTGAATTTTTATTCAAATCCTGCTACCTTGATTTGGAAGACCCTGTTGCAAAACTAAGAGAACTTGATGAAAAACAAACCCGTTGGGCAAATTATCTTAACGGAGTTAAACAACTCCATATTACCGGTGAAAAAACAGATATCACATTTAATATCGAAGGAAGAAAATGGATTAGCTGTTCAGGATTAAATAATTATCCTGATGGAGAAGTTTTCACATCACCGGTTGAAGACGGAATTAACGGAGAAATTTATTTTGATTATCCGCAAAATTATCGAGGAAACTCAGCACATGGTGTTCATCTTTGGATAGAGAACGGACTTGTTGTAAAAGCAGAAGCCGAGCAAGGCGAAGAATTCTTAAATGCAATGATAAATATGGATGAAGGTTCTCACGGAATAGGAGAAATCGCAATCGGCACAAATGATGAAATTCAAGAAATAACCGGTAATATTCTGTTTGATGAAAAAATCGGCGGAGCAATTCACATGGCAGTCGGAGCATCTTATCCTGAAACCGGCGGAAAAAATGTTTCAGGGTTGCATTGGGATATGATTAAAAATATGAAAAACGGCGGCAAAATATATGCTGACGGAACTCTGATTTATGAAAACGGAAAGATGCTGATATAAAATTTTTTATACATAAATGACAAAAAATGCTATACAAATATGTATAGCATTTTTTACGATTTAAATATATCTTACTATTTTTTTATAACGGTTTTAATCTCAGGAGATTCATTAACATAATTTGTCAACTGTTTTAGAGCCGGTTTATAGGCATTAATTGTACTTGAACCGCCCAAACATCCACCCGGGCATGCCATAATCTCAATCAGATTTCCGAATTCACAAGTTCCATTTTTTGCAAATTTTTTCAAATCTCTGATTGATTGTTTATTAAGTCCGTCAACAATATATGGTTTTGCCTGTTCACTTTCATCAAGAAGCGAATTAACAGCACCGGCAACCCCGCCCGTTACTGCAAAATTACGAGCCTGAGCAGAAGATTCAACATCAAAATTAGTTTCGTCACACTCTGCAACTTGAACATTCATCGCAATAAACCAAGCCCCTAATTCCTCAAAATTAAGAACATAATCTATATTAGGATTTTGCATAGCTTCACGGCGTTTTGCAACACAAGGGCTGAAAAATACCGTTACAGCTTGCGGATTTTCTTTCTTTACAATCTCCGCAGTATAATACGCAGGAGTTCTTGTTTCCGAACGGAAAGGTTTGATTTCCGGAATATGTTTTTCAACAAGCTCATTGTAGGCAGCACAACAAGATGTTGTCATAAACTTATCACCTTTTTCCATTCTCTCAACGAATTCCGCCGCCTCGTTCTTTGTTGTAATATCGGCACCTTTTGCAACTTCAACAACATCATAAAATCCTATCTTTTTGATAGCACTTTTTAGTTGTTTTGGAGTACAAGGCAATTGCCCCATAATAGCCGGAGCAACCATTGCAATAACCTTTTTACCTTCTTTCATTGATTTTAAAATATCAATAATCTGGCTTTTTTTATGTACTGCTCCGAACGGACAAGCACTTACGCATTTTCCGCAAGAAATACATTTTTCATAATCAATCTGCGCATGCCCGTCATCATCTTTTGCAATAGCTCCAACAGGACAAGCATTTTCACAAGGAACAATAATTTTTGCAATTGCTTGGTACGGACAAACTTGAGCGCACATTCCACAATTCTTACATTTTGAAGGATCAATTTTTGATTTTCCGTTCTCAACTTTTATAGCACCAAATTTACAAGTTGACTCACACGGTCTTGCAACACAACCCTGACACAAATCAGTAACATATATTCTTGACGGTACACAACCCTGACAAGCAGTATGTAAAACAGTTAACGGAGTAGCTTCAGGTTCTTTTCTTTGCAAAGCTTTTTTTGCTAAAGAAGACAATAATTCGCTATCATCAGCATCCTCAATAGATAAACCAAGCCCTGCAATAACCCTATCTCTCAAAATTGCACGTTCCTTGTGAATACAACATCTGAAAGGAACTTCACTACCTTTCGGACGCATATCGTAAGGAATTTTTCTTGTGTTTTCTTCAAAATTGTCACTCAAATACGCTCTTATCAATCTTACTAAAATTTCTCTTTTTAAATGAGATGTTTGTTTAGGGGTATTTATACTCATATTTTTACTTCCTTATTTACTTCCACACTGATATCATTATTGCATAAAAATAAAATTTTTCAAAAAAAGAGGCTATATAATCATAGCCCCTTTTTATTTGCTCTTGAATTATAATTATTTATCCGCTTGTGTATCGGTTTGTTTCGCTTTTTCTGCAGCACATATTTGATTTTTTAGTGCAATACAAGCGCTCAATTTATTTTTACAAATTTCTAACATATCATGTCCAAAATTTGTATCTTTATCATATTCTGTTTGAATACCCAAATCCGCTGCCTGTTTAAGAAGTGCAGGATAAAGTTGTCCAAGATATAAATGTGTTGCTAAAGTCAATGGCAGTTTTCCGTCAAAACTTTTTAAAACTTTGTCAAACACTTGTGCCGCATTTGCCTTATTAGACATCGGCATGTGTTCAGATTTTCCCGAAATAAATTTTATTACATTGTCTGCAGTTTCATTTATAACTTTTGGATCTTTCAAATTGGTTAAATTTTTTAGAAAGTTTGGATCTATTCCATTTTCGTCTAATCGATATTTCCCGCCTTTATATAATTCTTTCATCATCCAATCAAAACCAAGTTCCACTTTTGACTTGCCGGATTCTTTACTGTTGCGTGCAAGGTAAGTCGCAATTGACTTTTGTGCATCTTCAACCGTAATTGAATATTTAATTGTTTTTCCGCCCTTGTCTTTTACAAACTCATTCCAAACAGATGCACTTATTTTGCCATCTCGTTTACCATCTTTTGCGTCAAGGTTTCGTGCAATAACTAATGTTTGATCGAAATTAAAATCAATTTTTGCCATGTTTATCTCCTTTATATTCCCCTTTGTATCCCCGTATTTCTATAAAGGATTTTTTCTTATAAAAATTGCACAAATTTTATATATAATATATAGAAAAATTGAAAAATATAGATATATAAAGCCATTCCAGGTTTACAAAAATTAATATTTCATAATATTTGATATCTAGTTTAAAGAAAAATTCAATCTATAGGTTTGCATGGAAATAAAAAAAGACTTTGGCGAAAAAGTTAAACGATTAAGACAAAAAAGAAAACTAACTCAAGAACAACTTGCAGAAAAAATTGATATTTCTCCAAGAAATTTAAGCAAAATTGAGGTTGGTAATTGTTTTGTCAAAGCCGAAACTTTAGAAAAATTACTTGTTGCATTAGATATCTGCCGAAGAACTTTTTGCAAATGACCATATAAAATCAAATTCTGAACTTGTTGAATGTATAAATTTCTATATTGATTTAATCAAAGATGACCACATTATGCTTGAAAAAATTTACAAAATTCTGCGAGATTTACTGGACAATGTTTAAAATCTCTGACTAAAAATCTACAATTCTATCATTGTTATCTGTATCAATTTCAGGTGTATGTTCTGTTTCATTGATTATAATCATTGATTTAATTTTATTTACAAAAATATTTTTTACCCCTGCAATCTTCAAAAACTCCTCCTCAGATTTGAACGAACCGTTCAAATTTCTGTATTCAACTATTTTCTTTGCCATAATTACATTTATTCCGGGCAAAGAGGCTATTTCATCCGCAGTTGCAGAATTTACATCAATGCGCTCAGACAAATCAACAACCGAAGGTTGAACTTCTTGGACAGGTTTAGTTTTTTCAACATCCTTTACAGATTGTTTGGAAGTATCCTCAGAAAGCTCTGCCTTATCTTTTTTCACAGGTTTAGTATCATATACCACAACATTTACAAAAGAATCCATACTAAAATATGTTTCCAAAATTTCAAAACTGGTCGTTTCGTTAAAAATTCTGCAAACTTTACACCACATTTGCGAAACTTTGATATCTTTTTTTGTTACGGAAAACATTCTTTTTGTACCATTAAAATTATAATTGTTTTCCATTACTACAATTTTTTGTCTTGGGGTTAGAATTACAGAACATCTATCATTACGCAAAGTCAAATTATTTATAACAAATTGTTTTGGCGCTAAAATTACAGCAAATTTTTCATTAAACGCATCATAAAACAGCCAATATAAAATTGCAAAGGTTATAAAACCACCTATACCACAGGGAAGAAACATAGTAATAATTTGCGGATGAGCTTCAAGCATGGCAAATACAGCGTATACCAAAAACACCACTCCCATACCAACTATACTATCTGCAGTATTTCCTCTGCCATATCGCATAAAATTATACTTTCATCCTATAAAAACTTATATTATTACTTTGCCAACTGTTTATCTATTTCGCTCAAAACTTTTTCAACAGTAGCTTCTTTGATAACTTCGTTATTAACTTTTACATAAGGTGCTTTGGAAAATTCCCAATCAACCGAACACAAACCTAAACACGGAACACCTGATACATCAACTTTATCACCATATTTTGCAGGGACAATATCAATCAATTCCTGAAGATTTGCCGAACCCATTACAAAACAAGTTGTTCCTAAACAAACTTTTACACTAACTTTTTCCATTTTCACCTTCCTTATATGCCTATTACATATACTGTACACTAACTTTTTTAAAATACTTATCCTGCAAAACTGATGACATTTTTTTGATAATATTTTTTCTTATCTCTATTTCAATCGGTAATGCCGGATTATAATGTGCCTGATTGAGTTTTGCACCGACCATAAAGTTTATGCAATCACTATCTAACAAGAATTTTATCAGCTTTCCGGCTGCATTGTCAACCCCTAATTCCCCGTTCTCAAGGTATTCTTGAGCTTGCGTCAATGTTAAAATACCTTCCGTTACAAGATCAACACCTTCCATATAAGAACAACTCGGTAGTTTTCCTATACTAATTGTCTTATCCATAGTTATTGGAATATTTAGTTCTCTCGAAATCAAATTAGCCGTTGTACCGCCGCAAATTGCTTTTTTACCGCTGAAATTTTTAAATATTTTTGCATATTCCGCGTCTTTTTTCTGATTAAACGGTGGCCCTGTAAATACAAGAGAAGTTCTCGGTTCTCTAAAATATAAAACACATGCGGAAATATCATCCTTCGGAAGTCTGTCGGTTTCTATATTTTTAGCCTGTCTTATAATATACGCAGACAACTCGGAACTTGAAATTTCAGGTTCTTCTTGTAATTTTGCAAGAACCAAATTTATCAGACCTTCACGACGTAACCCCAGTTTCAACCTTCCGTTTCCAAGTCCGCACTGAGTTACACCATCAGAACAAAAAATTAATCTGTCACCAAGTTGCAAATTTATTTTGTAACTCTTTAAACACCTATTTTTGAAAGTCTTTGACGGGATTGTTTCATAAGACGGAGTCATAATCTCATTGTTACGTATCCACAAAAACTCAGGATTACCTTCCTCAATAATCTTTGCATGCCCCTCATCATTTACATCAATTATTGAAAAAGTTGAATAGCTTATTTTCCTGATTTTACAGACAGGAAGTGAGTTCATAACGATTTCAGCAGCCTGACGAATTGGAATTTGTTGATTTTCAACAAATCGCAAAAGCATAGTCGCCGTCATACAGGATAATATGTTTGCTTTAATCCCGCTGCCAAGTCCGTCAGATAACACCGCAATCAACTTTGCTTCATCAGGATATCTTTTTGAAACAAAATAATCACCAAAAGCATTTTGATTATATTTTTTTACCTGACAACAGTCGATATCAATAAACATTATTTTTTCTCCCCATCAGGTTTGTCATCATAATCATTTGCTATAGAATTTAACAATGTTTCTGTTTCAACCATGTGTTCACCCAACAGACAAGCTATCTCCTGAACAATAGAAATATTCTTTGAAATGACCTCTTTTGCCTTTTCAGAAATTTTTTCTCTTGTTGTTTCGGTTTGAGTCACATCTGTAATAATTGCACCAACAATTTCATTCGGCTCAATCGTAAACGCGTTGATATCATACAATCTGTCTTTAAGGTTATAATGCTCTTTGTGTAAGTCTTTTCCGGTTTTCAAAATCGTCCTGAAAATATCCGAAAATTCTACAATTCTGTCAATTGCAGCTCCTGTCATGCCATCAGGTCTAGCTTTAAAGATTTCATACATATCACCCGTAAACATCTTCATAAAGCTATCATTGGCTTCCAAAATATTCATATTATTATCAACCATAACGATAGCAGCAGGCATACAACGCAACATTGCAGCAGCTTTTCGCATTGCAATTTTTCTCATATAAGAAACGCACATTGACGGTTCCGCAACACCGTCTAACAGCGCAACCGCCAATTCTCGGCATGTCGTATATCCGCAACCGCCGCAATTAAGTTCATCTTCTACACTATGTTTACCGATTTTTTTCAATGTTTGTGTGATTTCTTCCAAAGAATAGCTGGATTCTTCAACTGCATTTGGAGAATAGTCATATTTAACAATACAAGCAGGAGTTTGTGGAATTTCATCACGTTTTTTCACCTTAGTAAGGACATCCGAAATTACACTTATACTTGCCTTATCCGTAGATATGCAAGGCCCTCCGATACAACCACCTTCGCATGCAAGTGCCTCAACAAAAATAGGACGATTAAGTTTTTCAACTTCAAGATTATTCAAAGCCCTTTCAAATGCAGGAATTGAACAGATTTCAAGCAACTGAACGCTGTCTTTTACCCCTATTTTTCTGATTGTTTCATTCATTCCGCCATCTATCGGATATAACGTACCTTCATGTGCACTTGTCGGAACAAACTCAAAACTTTCATCCGTTTGAATTTCCGAAATATCCGAAATACTGTCATTTATCCATATCTTTAATTCTTCAAAAGTTATTGACAAATCTATCAATCCATCAGGAGCATCCGCCTCATTTTTCTTCCCGATACACGGGCCGATAAATACGACAGCGATATCATTACCATAATGTTCTTTTAACATTCTTGCATGAGTTCTGGCAGGAGAACCTATCGGAGTAATGTATTGAGCAAACTCAGGTTTATAAAGTTGTATATAATTAACAATTACAGGACACGCACTGGAAATCCATAACCCTCTTTCCATTTCATTAAGCATCTGAGCTGTTCTAATTGAAACTTCTTGAGCGCCTAATGCAGTTTCCGAAACATCCTTGAACCCGAGTTTTTTTAATATCGCAATCATTTTTGGTGCAAACATCTCAAACACACCGCGCCACGACGGTGCCAATGAAACATAAACATCTTTACCGCTGATAATCAGGTTTTTAACTCGTTCCAAATCACTCCTTACACATTTTGCATTGGCAGGACAAACCTTCACACAAGTTCCGCACGAAATACATTTTTCAGGAATAACGGATGCATGGTTATTTTCTATTTTAATAGCCTTTACCGGACAGTCCCTTACACACCTGTAACAGTCATGACATTCGTTAATTAAGGTATAAACCGGATTTTGATTATTCATTTTTTAACCCCTAAATTCGTGAAATTTTCAACTTTTGTATTAAATATACCGTTAAAAATTTCATTTTTATTACACTAATTCTGTTAAAATTTCTTTCAACTTGTCTTCATTTACTTCGCTATATAAGACATCATCAACGTAAATATTCGGACCCGTTGAACATTTTTCTTGACATAGTCCGCCAACAAGCTCAACATTTGCTTCCAAATTATTTTCTTTTATATAATTTTCCAAAAAATTTAAATTATCCATGTTTCCGCGTGCAAAACATGAACTACCCATACAAACTTTTATAATATGTTTTGTCATATCTTCCTCACTATTACAGTAATATTTTATTATAGTCACTATTGAATGGCAAGTAATTTTATTAGATTTAATCACATACCAAGAACCCCCAAGAAAGTGTTACGGAATGACGTAGTTTCCAAGAACTTTCAAAGGGGCTCAAACTTTTTACAACATTTGTCGAATTAACCTAATTTTTCCTTATAATCTTGACCACCAACAATACGCAGGTGCCTGCTTTCGCCTTCGCCAATAGATTTACTTTCCAAATTATGTTGTTCAACAAGTTCATGTTGTAACTTTCTTATCTGCTGATTTTGCGGGGTCAATTCAATATCGGTTGCACCCGCAAGAATTTTATCAATCGCCATTTTTGCTTCATCAAGTGCTTTTTCTGTTATGTCATAGAAGGTTTGGCGATCATTAACCTGTGCAATATCAAGTGCCTCTTTTATAACTTTTTGAATTTGAGCCATTGAATTTGTTTTGACATAGAAAATTTGTAATCGATTTTCTTCTGCGGTTGAAAGAACCTTTGCCCCGCCTTTGATGAAGTTTTTATGCGCAATTACAATATCCGCATCATCAAGGTTTCTCGTAATTTCAGCATTCAAATCAAGGCGTTCGATAACTTTTTCTGCAATACTCCTTGATACCGCATACAAATATATCTTTTTGAATTTTTTAATCTCTTCAACATATTTTTGTCTTGAAAAGCTGAATTTTAGACTTTCAGGATGTTCGATTTTTTCATCCAACTCGTTGATTTTATCAATAACGGTAGGAGTTTTCTCCGTGACATTTTCGGTATTACTAAAGCTGTATACCTTATCCACTTTTCTGATTTCCGGTCTTATAGGCCAACCGCGAAGAATATAATCAACCGCCTCAGAAGTATTTTTATAAACTGCAAGAGTATTTCTGTCTAAAATCTCAATTACAATATCAAAAGTCGGTTGTTTTTCACGTTCAAGAACAGTCTTTTGCGAAGATCTGCGTTTTGCTTCATCATCACCTAACGTAACAGATTGAATTCCTCCGACCAAATCTGATAATGTAGGGTTTTTTATTAAACTTTCCAAGCTATTACCATGAGCCGTTGCAATAAGCATAACACCACGTTCAGCAATCGTTCTTGCTGCCTGAGCTTCCGCCTCAGTACCGATTTCATCAACAACAATAACTTCAGGAGTATGATTTTCAACTGCCTCAATCATTATATCTTTTTGGAATTCAGGTTGTCTGACCTGCATTCTTCTGGCATGTCCGACCGCAGGGTGAGGAGTATCCCCATCTCCGGCAATTTCATTTGAAGTATCTACAATTACAACACGTTTTCCGAGTTCATCGGCGACTAAACGTGAAATTTCTCTTAATTTTGTAGTTTTACCAACGCCCGGTCTACCAAGAAAAAGAATACTTTTATTTTGCAAACAGATGTCTTTTATACAAGAAATGGTCCCCGTGACTACCCTTCCAATTCTACACGTAAGACCAACTACTTTTCCCTGCCTGTTTCTGATTGCACTAATTCTGTGAAGTGTTCCCGGAATTCCTGAACGATTATCAGAAGTAAATTCTTGAACCCTTGATGTAATGTAATTTATATCCTCATAAGTAATATTTGAAGCATCAAGGTATTCAATCTTACCGTCCGAATGTCTTATCTCAGGGGGTCTGCCTATATCAAGCACAATTTCTATCACATCTTCCATTTTCTCATACATGATATGTTGCTTGATTTTGTCCGGTAAAATCTCAACTAATCTGTCTAAATCATTTTGAAATTGTAGGTTGCTCATATTCGCCGCCTTTCTATTTTGATTATAACAAAATATCTACTGGCTATTGATTGCGATTTGTAATGTAATATATCTTCTATATATATTATACTACATGTAACGGAATTTTTCTTAAAATTTTTACTATTTTTGTAGT
>CAMGGL010000055.1 GCA_946055575.1 uncultured Candidatus Melainabacteria bacterium | reverse complement strand
ATTTAACTTAATTACGAACAACCCTAAAAAAATCATAGGACTGGAGGGGTACGGATTAAAAGTAAATGATATAATTAAAGTACCATCTGAAATTACACAATACAACCAAAGATACATCAATACAAAAAAAGAAAAAATGCACCACTATTTATAAAGGAGTACATTTAATGTATAATACAAAACTTTTATCAGCAAATGAATACGGAATATTTGAAAAACTATATGAAGATTTTCGCACCAAAGCAACCTCCGAATATAATTTTGAGCTTGAACCGCTGGATTATGACGGTTTTTTGGAAGCAATCGACAAAGATTTAATTAAATGTCTTGTATTATACGAAGATGATACACCTATTGCTTTTTTAGTTTATACAACGGCAATTTCGGAAGCAATTGAACTAAACATCATCCACTCTAAAGACCATAACAACTTTGCAGAACGCGCAAAAGAACTTCTGACAAAATTTTTGGATGTAACACAAACTCTAAGACAAGACAAAATTGTATGTTATCCGATGTTAGGCGAACAAAAATCACTAATCAGCGTAATTGCAAAACTGGGATTCAGATTTGTAGGAATTGAAGTTCTAAGATACAAATTTAATTCTTCTGCTTCCCGCGAAATTTTTGACCGAGCAAGAGTGGTATCTCTGCCGGAAGACTACAAAGTCGTAGCCTGGAATGACAAATACTTTGAAGATGCTGTAGAAGTTATAAACGAATCATTCAAAGAAAGTTCAGATGCTTTATTTGACCCAAGATTTACAACAAAAGAAGGAACACGAGATATTATAACAAAGGTTGTAAAAGACGTTTATGCAGAATTTATGCCAAATTCAACAAGTGTTCTTCTATACAATGACAAACCTGTAGGATTTGCGTTTATGAACTTAACCGGCGGAACTATTGTAAATATTCCGTTAGTCGGCATAAAAGATGAACATCAAGGCAAAGGACTATCAACAATTATGTTGAAACATTCAATGGACTTTCTGATTGATACAATCAAAGAAAACCACTTACCGCTCACGGAAATCAATACAACAACGGAAACAAACAATCTTCAGGCACTACGTTTATACAAAAATCTCGGATTTTTAGAGGATTACAGCTATCCTCAATCATATTTACCAATATCAAACTAGAAGTACTCAGACTGGACTTTTTCAAAAAAATCAGTTAAATTAAACGTATGTCAGGTATAGATTTAAAAAGATTTTTGAGCAATTTCGGACAAAATTATGCCCGACAAACTTTTGTTGCAAAAAGCGCTATAAATACACCTTTACAACCTGCTACGCAACAAGCAGCACAAAATCTTACAAATACGGCGCAAAATATTGTTCAATCCACAATTGAACAACCTGCAGTTCAAAACCTACAATTAAACACATTACAAAATATCGACAGGGCAATCTATGCAAAAGATGTGTTACAACTGCCCAAAAATGTGAACGAATTTATCTATATGCTCCAGCGCGGGATGACATATTCACAATTTAACAGCGCATTTTCAGCTCAACTTGCAGCTCAAAGAAACTCGTTATCACAAATTCAAGCACAAATTCTTGCCCAATTACAGGGATTAAGTACCACAACAGCGCAAGATATGGCAAATATTCAGTTAGCAAGCCAAATTCAAGGTTCATTGAAAAATCTTGAAATCCTATCCGGCGGAATGATAAAACTTGATAAAATCGCGCAACTGATACAGACAAACGGAAAAGATGCAATAACAAAACTTATTATGTCAATGACAGAAGCCTCAAAAGCCGGAATTAGCGACCTTTCTCAGATGAAAGATATGGCAAAGCTCATAAATGCAAGTATTTCCGTCGCATCCGAAAACAATCCGCAAAAAACTTTAAAACTGCTTTTAATGCTTTACCTGCCTTGGCTTCCGCTTGAAGACGGGGTTGGTTTTGACTTGGAAATTCAACCACAAGCTGAGAGCAAAGAAGAAGGCGACAGTATCCTGACAATTACTGTAACTACTATAAACTACGGGATAGTAAAAGCAACCCTCATTTTAGAAACCTCAAATTCCGTTCAGGTTATCATTGATGCATCAAACGAATTTCCAAAACAAGAACTTCAACTGAGAATAGAAGGAAATCAAAAACATTACGCAATGGAGTCTGTCATCAGTTTTGAAAACAATGATAATATCAAAACCGACAAACAAACAAAACAATCCGCAGGCATCAATATGTCGCAAACAAATGAAATTAACCCATATATGCTTTTAATGGCTCACACACTTATTAAACATATTATTGAAATTGATAACAACAAAACACTTGGCTTAACTTCCCATACCGATTAGTTTTAAAAATTGTAAAGATTTAAATCCCAAAGTAACAAAAATTTTTATTTAGAAGTTTTTGAAGACTAAACTCAATTTTAACAGGGTTCTTTACAAATCAAGAAAAACTGCTATAATTGTAGTTGAAAAGAGTTAGTAAGAAGGTTAAGGGGTTAACCTAAAAAACAAAAAAGGAGTTAAGGAAAATGGCAATAGCACCTGTGATAAATGCTAGTTTTACATCAGGCAATGTAAACTTTCAAGGCAAAAACAAAAAAAGCGAACAAGGAAATCCGCAACCTATAGATAATAAAGCAGGAGCAATGGTTACGGTTCCGGTTGCGTTGTTAATGGCACTTGCAACAGGTTCAATAAATGCAAAAGCGGCAAACAACAATAATGAATACGCTGAAGCAAATCCAATTGAAATGGTTAGTGAAGTTCCTCAAGCATCAAACCAATCACAAACAGCAAAAAGTAGAGATTATTACAATTATCTCAAATTCGCAAAAGAAGACGGTAAAATTATTCAATCAAGAGAAATCATCAATAAAGACGGCTCATACACAATGATATTTTTAAAAGATTCTCCTGATTCCAAAGGCTGTAGTGAAATTGTACTGTTACCTTATAACTTTCAAAGCCTTGACAAGTATTACAATACTATAGATCCACCGACAGTAAGAAAATTAATCCATCACAATCTCGGAGAGAATGAAGAATTTGCCGGAGCTTATGTACATTATATAGAGTACGGCGCTAACGACATGAAATTTATTGACAAAGAGATAAAAATTTCAGATGACGCCGCAAACGACATTATCGACCTTTTAGCAGGAGATAATAAATATTATAACTTTACAGGTATAAAATTTGTACAAACAAAAAAAACTACATTGTATCCACCTCATATAGCAGTTATAAAAGATTAATTAACCTATAAATACTATTTATCAACCGGCAACCGTTATACGGTTGCCGAGTTTTATAAAATATGTAGCAAAAATATTAACTTTTGTAAAAAAAATATAAAATTTTGAAAAACTTGTAAGAAATTTTTTTTCATGAATATGTGCTAAAAAATTAAGAGATGAGAATATGAGTATCAGAGCAGAGAATATAACAAACACAAATCAAGTAAATACTACCAAGAAAGGTTCACAAAATTCGGGCGTTCAAGCAAGTAACGCCAATATTGAATTTAAGAACAACACATCTGTTGATAGTGAAATAATTAAATTCATTCAAACTCTACAAACATCATTAACGAATGAAGAAAAAATTGCTGCAGTCAAAAAACAATATCCAGCTCTGCCTGATGAGCAAATTCATGAATATATTTCAATGGCAAACCAGTTGACAGAAAACACCTCCGATGTCAACAAAACAAAAACGGCAACAGAAGTTTCCGACACAGATACGGAAGATTCTACAACCGATGTTCCTCCTGAAAACAATGAAGAAGAAACATCAGTTGTCTCAGAAGAGGAAAAAACATCTCCCGAATGGAAAAATAAAACTCCGGTAGAAAGATTAAATATCTATTTAGATTCATATTTGACTAAAAATGATAAAAAATATGCAAGTTTAACTAATGAAGATGAAAAGGCAGAATATAGAAGCCAACAATTTCAAAAATTAGGAAAAATTGCAGGAGAAAACTACAACAAATTTCTAAATGCAAGTACTTTAGAACAGAATACCATCGTTTCAAAATTTTCTGAAGTTTTAGAAGCACTTCACTCAGAAAATATATCAATTGATGCTTTTGTAAACATGGATAATAATATGCAACGTCACCAATTAATCGAGGATGCAAAAACAAAAAAAATCGTAAATAATCTAAAAAATCTTATTCCTGAAGAAGTAAGAAACAGTAAAGAATGGAAAAATAAATCTTCTGAAGAAAAATTAAATGTTTATTTGGATGAAATATTAAAAAAAGAAGACCCTGAATATAATAAATTAAAAACAGCAGAAGAAAAACAGGCTTATATATCATCTAAAGCTGATAAAATGCTTGACAGATTTTTCCCTGAGTTGGAAGAAAAAGGTAAAAAAAGATTAAAAAACATTGCAACAGAATGTATTAATCTAATTGAAAATAATAAGGAAATCAAAGCTAAAGATATTAAAAAACTCATAGCACAAGAAAATATAAACGATTTATCTGGTGACGCGAAATATACTTGGAACGATGCAGCAGCCAAAATCGATAAAGAAGGCGGTAAAGCAACTTATAGAACAATCAGAGAAGAAATTAAAAACGACCCTAACATTGATCCAAAAATAAAAAAAGAAATACTGGAAACCTGTAATACATTAGAAAAAATAGATAAAACAGGCAGAGAACTGTGCCATTTCATAAACTACGACAAAGTTGCAAAAGACAACGGCTATAAAAATGTTAATGAATTAATCAGTAAAACAGTTAATAAAAACACCAATCCGGAAGAACTTAAGAGATTAGCTCAAAACATTAAGCCTGAAGAGTTTAATCATTTGGCTGAACATTTAAAAGCTCTTGGATACAATAAGCAATTTATACAAGACTTAAGCAAATGTAGAGATGTTAAATTCGCAGTTGCAGTAACTAAAGATAATGGTGCGGATGCTGAAAACGAATTATTTCATATGCATAAACACGGTAAACCAGAAACTGCCAATATTTGTACAAAAGTGGCAATGGGTATGTCACAAACAGCAAGACAAGAATTTGAAACCAACGGCTTTAACCGTGTTGATAAAAAATATACACGTTTAATAGCAACAGGAATGAACGAAGTTTTATCACCTAAACAAATTGCTACGGATATGAAAGCCATATCCGACAGCAAGCAAGCTGCACCTGCCGCAATGGCAATGGCATCAGAATCACTCATTGAAACTGCAAAAGACGACGCAACCAGAGTTGAACTTAGCAAAAACCTTTCTACAATTGACAATGAATACATCTTGGAAGGTCTTGCTGCAGGTTCTAAATACGTCGAATCTCAATCTGCAAAAACACAATATAACAATTACGTAACAACTGCAGCACAAAATTATCCGCCTGAAACTCAGGCTAAAATCAAAACTGCAATGACAACCGGTCAGGTTTCTCAAGAAACATTATCCCAAACCACTCCGGCTGCAACTAAAACAAGTTCAAACACAAATTCTAATGCTCCGGCTTCAAACGCTCCTGCTAAAGCAAACACTACAACAACTCAAAATGGAGCAAACCAACCTGCAGCAGGACAGCAAACTGTAGCTCAAACTGTTCAAGCTATAGCTAATTCTTCTCGCAGAACTTCAGTTTCTTCAGAAAATTCTCAAACTCCACAAACTGCAAGCACAAGTAAAACACCTAAATCTTCTAAAACTACATCTATAGAAAAAGACGAAGCTGATTCAATCAAAAGAATACAGGAAGAAACCATTCATGAAGTTGAAAGAGAAGAAGCTGCACAAAAAGCCAAAGAAACAGAAGAAAAAATCAGACAATCAATCAACGAATACGATGCTCAAAAATTAGTAGAACAAACCGTAGAGGATACTCTTAAACAACTTGCCTTTGATGGTAACATTACAAAATCAGAAAAAGAAAAAATCAGACAACAATTGATGAACGCAGGAAGTATAACTGAAATATACGAAATTGTTTCTCAATTGGGGGCAAAAGAAATTTTCCTTGATAGATTGATTAACAGTTCTGCTTACGCAATCAACGCATTTGTTGACAACATCAACGATCAATCAATTATCGAAGAATTGTATTTGAAATGTTCAATCGATACAATCAAAAATGATTTGCTTAACAAACTTCCGAAAGACAGAATACACGCTTTGATGCAAGCCAAAAAGATTGATAATCTTCAAGACTTGGATTACAAAATCATTGCAGAATTTATTAACAAAAATATCGGTTCAATGACCTATCAAGACTTTAAAGCATACGCTAAATATCTTCCGGAAGATGTACGAGAACAAATGGAAGAAAGATTTAAACAATTCAGAGGTATTGAAACTGCTGAACAAACAGCTCAAAATACACAACCTGAAAATGAGCAATCATTTGTTATTGAAGAACAATCAAAACCACAAGATACAACTCTTGCTCAGGTTAATCCGCCTGAAAGGACTAAAAATCCGACAATACAACAATCAGATCTTATGAGTAATGTCATTTCTCCTGATAAAGATGACGTATCAGTACTTGAACAACCTAAACAACCTGAAGAAAAAGACACAACAGAACTGGCAATGAATGATACTGTTTATACTCCGGGCTCTGATGCGTGGAGAAAAAAATACGGAAGATTCAATTATCAACCAACAACAGCTTTCACAACGGCAGCATTGGAAGAAGATGACAAACTCAGCAGCTACCCTCCTCAAACAGTTCCAAACTGGAAGTATAATGGCAAAAAACTAAAATATACAGTATAATAAATATCAAATTATAAATGTCTGATTGACATGCGAAGTGGTTTGTGTTGTAATCTTCTTACAGCTATGGGAAAATATTTACCCTTTGCGAGTTCATTAGAAAGAAGACAATAATAATTGCCGAAAGAAATTAAATTAGCTAAATTTGCAGGTTTTTGCTACGGTGTAAAACGGGCTGTTGAAACCGTTAAAAAATTAAAATCAGAAAACCCCGACAAAAAAATATTTGTGCTTGGAGAATTGATACATAATTCTCAGGTTATACAGGAATTAAAAACTTTAGGAATAGAAACCTTGTACGAATTACCTCAAAAAGGCGAGGGTATTTGCGTAATTAGAAGTCACGGTGAAAGCCCCGAAATTTTTGAAAAAATTCACAAAGCCGGATTTGAAGTTTTCGATTTGACCTGTCCTGATGTAAAAAAAGTCCAGCAAAAAGCAATAGAATTAGCAAAAGACGGGTATTACCTGATTATTGTCGGCAAATCCGAACACCCTGAAGTTATTGCAATAAAAGCAAACGCACTTCAATTCAGCAATAAAGTAGTCGTTGCTGATACGGTTGATAAATTAATACCTATAGAAAAAGAGTTGAAAGAGCACAAAAAAATCGGAGTTGTTGTCCAAACAACACAAATGATTTCAACCTTAAACACCATTATTGAATACCTTACACCAATATCAAAAGAACTTCATATCGCAAACACAATTTGCCAAAGTACATCAATGCGCCAATCTGAGGCTAAAGAACTTGCAGCAAACAGCGACTTGATGATTGTAACAGGTTCAAAAAAAAGTGCTAACACAACACACCTTGCAGAAATTCTACAAAATATTACCAGCACTATTCACATTGAAACAAGTGATGAACTGAATAATTATCAGGATTTAATACAAAAATCCGAAAAGATTTCCATAACAGCCGGAGCCTCAACTCCACAGAGCGTTATACAAAACGTAATTGACAAATTAAACAATATATAATTATGTATTTCTTTCAAAACCTGTTCAAAAAGATTTTGAAACAAGTTCATAATAACGAACTAAAAAAAAGAAAAGGAGAATAAAAAAATGACACAAGTATTAGACGAATTTGAAAAACTATTGGAAGAAAGCTTTTCAAAATCACACTCAGTTGCTGATATCGTAGAAGGTTCAGTATTAAGAAAAGACCAAGACGGTTATCTTATCAGCGTTCGCGGTGCTAAAACAGAAGCCTTCTTATCTAACAAAGAAATTTCTTCAGCAGAAGAAGAAACTCCGTTAGAAATTGGTGACGTTAGAGAATTTTATGTATTAAAAGAAGAACACGACGAAGAAGGAATGCTTTTATCACTTAAAAGACTTGCATTTGCTCAAGCGTGGGCTCAACTTAACGATGCAAAAGTTCAAGGTGATACAATCCTTGCAAAAGTTGTTTCTGTTGTTAAAGGTGGTGTATTAGTTGACGTTGCAGACCTTAAAGGTTTCATTCCATCTTCTCAACTCAGAACAGGCACACCATTTGACGGTTTGATTGACCAAAAAATCGAAGTTAAAGTTTTGGAAGCTGATCCTAAGAAAAACAAACTTATCCTTTCACAAAGACAAGCTGTTGCAGAACAACGCGATCAAGTTGTTGACAACATCCTTTCAGAACTTGAAGTTGATCAAGTTGTAAAAGGTGAAGTTGTAAGAATTGCAGACTTCGGCGCATTTGTTGACATCAACGGAATCGACGGCTTACTTCCTATTTCTGAAATTTCTTGGCAAAGAATTAAACATCCGTCAGATGTTATTTCTTTAGGCGAAACTATTGAAGTTAAAATCATTAAAATTGATAACGAATTAAAGAGAATTTCTCTTTCTTTGAAAAGAATGGGCGAAGATCCATGGCAACAAATTGAAGGTCAATTCTCTGAAGGTCAAGTAATCACAGGAACAGTAAATAAAGTTACCGGTTTTGGTGCATTCATTAACATCTTCCCTGGTGTTGAAGCATTATTACCTGTTTCTGAAATGGCTGAAGAAAATGTTAATCCGTTCAACGCTTATAAAGTTGGCGACAGCATAGAAGTTCTTATTAAGAAATTCACTCCGCAAGAACACCGAATTGCTTTGAGCGTTAAAGATATTAACAAAGAAGAAGTTGCTGGATAGTTTTAATATTCAGATGACATCAAAAAGAGATAAGCTTATAGCTTATCTCTTTTTTTAGCAAAATTAATTATGTTCTAACTTATAATAATTATGAAAATCAAACAAAAAGTAACTACATATTTGACGGAACCAAGCAAATGTTTTATCGCCAAATGCAAAGCAAGATGTTGCCAAGATGCACCATTACCTGAGGATTTTTTAGCAAAATATCCTGAACAACTACGCCGTAGCATTTATTCTGCCGTAAACATTGGCAGAAATGACCCACACGACACTTTCAATTCGGTAATTTACAACACCACACCAAACCCAGTTCAGCTGGTTGGATTTGACCAATATGGGCATAAAATTGTGGGTATTCCACAAAAAGTTATGGAAGAACTACAAATAAAAAGTATAGAACAGGTTAAGGCACTTATTGAAGATGCTAAAAATTATAGAAATTATTGTCCGTTTTTAACAGGTTTCGGAAGATGCAACGTTTATGAAGTTCGCCCACAAATTTGCAGAGATTTTGGGACACTCTCTGATAAAATCAACCAATGTCCAGAAAAAGCATCACGACTTGATATTGTTAGATATTATGCAAAAGATTTTTGCGAGTTTTATAAAAACTTGGCAGTGAACACAACACAAAAAGTAGTTGGATTTTTCACTAAAAAATAATCACCTTGTCGTAGAAAATTTTTCATGATATTCTTAGGGCAAGATATAAGATATGAAAAATAAAGAGGTAAATATATGCAAGCGCGCAGAGCAGCAAGGGAATTAGCTTTTATTCTGTTTTCCCAATTCGATAAAACAATTACAAATTATTCCAAAGAAAATTTGGATGATATCATTTTAAAATCAGTAAGAATACTTTCAAGCAGTGCAGGTGATGATTTAAAGATAACACTGGGTGCTTTACTTGATATGAAAAACAGAATTGAAGATTATGAGGCTGAACACGAAATTAACCTAAACAGACCTCTTGAAGCTGCCAATATACCGGTTCCGATGCCTTTAACATCAGATTTCACAGGCAGAATTGATGAAATGATTAATGTTGCAGAAAAAGCACTTTTAGCACTTGAAATTGCAGAATTTACTACTTTAGATTCTCAAAATGATGTAAAAGATTTTGCAATAAAAATTGCTCAGGCTTACCAACAACACCACGATGAAATCGACGGAATGATAAAACAATATTCAACAGGTTGGGATTTTGACAGACTTGTTAAAATGGATAAAGATATTTTAAGAATTGCAATTTCAGAGTTACTTTATGTAAAAGAAACTCCGATGAAAGTGGCTGTTGATGAGGCCCTTGAGCTTGCAAAAAAATATTCAACAGATGATAGTGCAGCATTTATAAACGGAATTTTAGCCAAAGTTATCGTTGAAAACGGCATTAAGTAATATGTTTGGATTTTTTAAAAATAAATTTAATGACTTAAAACAAGCGGTTTCAAACACCGCACAAACACTTGTCAGCAACACCTTAGTAAATGTTAATGAAAATGATGAACAATATTCCGAATTTACTTTGGACGAGATAGAAGATACACTAATTAGCGCGGATTTGGGTGTTAATTATGCCGCGGAATTAGTGGATAACCTCAGAAACAAAAAAAATGCCAAACCGTCTGAATTAAAGAATTATCTAAAAGATGAATTTAAAAGAACGCTTTCCTTTGCCGGTTCAACCGAACTTAATTATAAAGAAAATGAACTTAATATATATTTTATTGCAGGG
>CAMGGL010000054.1 GCA_946055575.1 uncultured Candidatus Melainabacteria bacterium | reverse complement strand
AAATATATTTGAGGTATTATATTAATATGTCATATAAAAATTTCAGACGAGAGAAGTTGAGGAAGTATAAACTAATAACTGTAGCTATGGCATTGGCATGTATGACGCATGGTAGTGCTTTTGCTCAAGATTACAAAGTTTCAAATGCTACAGAGCTGAAAACAGCATTGACTAAAGCTACTGCAGAGGATACTATAATTTTCAAAAACGATATTGATATGTCCGGCGCTAATAGCATTGATTTAACCAATAAAAATATTACTATTGACGGAGCTGGTTTTGGAATTACAAGCTTAAGAAATTTTGCTTTACTTGTTAAGCAAAAGGGAAATCTGATATTAAATAATATTGGTCGTGTTGACAATGATTACAATGTTATTTCAAGTTTTAATAATAGTCAAGATAAGCAAGGTAATTGGGGCGGTCCGATTACTACTCAAAACAAAGCAGGTACAGTTACCTATGACGAAAATTCAAAACTTATAATAAATAATTCTGTATTTGCAAATAATTTTGCAGAAACAGATGGTGGTGTTATTGGGCTTCAAACTTTAGATTTTGATATACAAAATTCTGTTTTTATAAACAATTCATCTGGACAAGAAGGCGGTGCTATTTGGACAGAAGTCAACTCTGGAAATATTGAAAATTGCTATTTTAGAGGTAATTTTGTCCGTGATAAAAAGGCAAATACTTCTATTGGCGGAGCTATTGCTAATTATTCATACTATGACAACAGACCTGCATATATTGATAATATAAGCGGAACATTTATTGAAAACTATTCATATAATGTTGGTGGTGCTATTGTAAATAGACAAAGCAAAGCTGATGCAACAATCAACAAAATATCAGGAACATTTAATTCAAATTATTCTATACAAACAGGTGGAGCTATTGTAAATGCTGCAGGAACAATAAATTCAATTGACGGTACTTTTACCAAAAACTATCTGCTCAATACAAATACTTCAACCGGCAGTGTTTCTGGTGCTACATTGTTGAAATTAAATGAGTCTTTAGGTGGGGCAATTTCAAATACAAATACCGGCGGAGGTAACGAGGCAACAAATGATAGCCATATCAAATCCATTACAGGTGAGTTTATAGGTAATTTTATTAACACCAAAAATGGAAAAGCTTATGGTGGTGCGATTTATAACGCCGGAGTTATAGATGAAATATCGGGGACTTTCAAAGATAACTATGTTTATACAGAAGGAACTGCAGATAATTTGGCGTTAGGTGGTGCTATATATTCAACAAGAGATTTGACAATTACCTCAGGTAAAAACGGAACTTTGTTTAGCGGAAACTATTCAGCAGCCAATACTCAAGAAAGAAACTACAATGCAATTTACATGGGTAGTGCTGATGCAACTTTAAATTTAATCCCAAAAAGTGGCAAAACAATTCAGTTTGACGATAATATTGATGGTGTATCGGGTTATAAAGTCAATATTAAAAGCGAAAATGGCGGAACCTTAAAACTCTATAATGATATTAAAAATGCAAATATTACGACAGGGGATGTTAATATTGATTTGGTGGATACAAAGTTTCATGATTATAACTTTCTATCGCTAAATTCGTCTGCGGATACAAATTATATAATTGATTTTAAAATAGAAAATCAGGATGGTTCGGCTAATGTACTTTCTGACACAATTAAAGTAGAAAGCCCATCTTCAGGGGTAATCACTTTGTCTGATATTAATTTTATAGCAGATCATGGTGTTGATTATATAGGTAAAACATTTACTCAACAAATAATATCAGGTAGTGATGATATAGAACTCGCGTTGGGTGGAAATCTAAAACAATCTCAACAAAAAGTTATTTCTACTGCGGTTAATGATGCAATCAATCCGACAACAAATGCTTCTGATGTATATTATAAAAGAATTTATACAGGACAATTATCTTCTGAAATAGCATTAACAACAACATCTGTCACTTCAACAAAACCTGATACTATTTCGGTTACTGTTAGTGGTTTGACTTGGAATGAAACTGTGCAAAAAGAAGTTTTGGGTGACACTTTTGCGTTATGGCTCGGTTTGGAAACTGAAGATGATAAAAAATTTCAGATAGCTGCAAATCAGCAATACAAAGTGACGGAAGTCTTGAACCCTGTTCCTGCAGGGAAATTATCAATTGTCGGGGAATCAAATGTTTCATCAGTATTGGATGCTGATAACAAAGCCTTATTCTATTTGGATAAAACTTCTGATTTAACTTTGTCAAATGTCAGAATAATATCAGCAAAAAGCGACAGCGGTTCTGTTATAAAAGCCGTAAATCAAGGTTCTGCAATCACAATAGAAAACGGAAGTTTTATTAATAATGTTGCTGCACTATTTGGTGGAGTTATTTCTAATGCCAGTACCAAACTACTTACAAATGACATAAAGGGCATTTTTACAGGGAATACGGCAGGTTCGTCAGGTGGTGCGATATTTAATCAAGGCAATATATATTCAATTAGCGGAGAGTTTAACGCAAACCATACAACAAACAGTTGGGCGACAGGAAAAGTTGTCGGTGGTGCAATTGCCAATAAGGGTGGAACAATAACTTCCATCCATGCTGATTTTTACAGTAATTATTCAGATCAGTATGGCGGAGCTATCGCCAATGTTGTTGAAAACGGCAAGGCAACTATTGGGTCAATTACAGGTAATTTTAATGATAACTATATTGTTGTAAATAATGCGGAAGCCTTTGGCGGTGCGATTTATAATAACGGAACAATATCAACAATTGCGGGGAATTTTATCCACAATTATGTTGATCAAAAAGGCACGGATGCAATAAAAGCCTATGGCGGTGCGATTTATAATTGGGGAAGCAATGACTTAATGATTTCAGGGCAATTTACAGATAACTATATTTTGGTAAATAGCAGTTCGACTGCATTAGGCGGTGCTATTTATACCAAAATGAATACCTCAATAGTTGCAGATGGCACTCAAAATACACTATTTAAAGGTAATTATGTCCAAATTGGAAACAACAAAAATGACAATGCCATATATGTTGATAATGCTTATGCAACATTGACTCTTAACGCAACAAACAAAGGTGTTATCAGTTTGTATGATAATATTGATGGTGCTATTTTGACAACAACCGATGAGGAAGGTAATGAAACAATAACCGGTCGTTACAAGGTACAAATGATAGGTGATAGTACCGGTGTTATCGGATTATATAATGACATTAATAATGCAATGGTTACTGTCGGAAATAATGTTACAATAAGTTTAGCTGACGGGAAAGCCAGAGATTATAGGTTTTATGATCTAAATTCAAGTAATACTTCTAAGTGGAATATTGATGTTGATTTAACAAACGGAACTGCCGATACAATTACAACTTTATCAGACACTTCAACCGGCACAATTCTGATAAACAACTTCAATATTCTAGGCTCTACAGATAAGGATAGTTTAACTATACAAATATTGAAAAATACATCAGGAAATGAAAATCCGCTCCAACTTGCAATAAATGCAGATTCGTTTAATGTTGTTACAGATGTGAGTCAGGTAGCTGATGATGTATATTCATCAAAAAGTTATTTAAAGCAAGAAAGCGGTATTGCGTTATCTACAACCCAAACAACAAATGATAGTATCAAAATTTTAAAAGCTGGCTTTTATGATGCTTTACGCCTTATAAACCAAAAATCTTCTTCTGCTCGTCAGTTTATCTTTGATACGGCGGGTACACATTCTCTGATTGAAAATTTGGGTGAAACAAAATCGGGTATTTTATCAATAAAAGGATATTCTAATGATTCAAGCGTATCAGTTATAGATTTGGCAGGTAAAACAGGATTTGAGCTGAAAAATGGCAATACAACTATCAATATAAATAATGGCACTTTGACAGATTCATCTTCAACTCCAAAACCTTTAATTACGGTAACAGGTGCTGGTAATACTATAAATCTTAATAACGCTCAATTAAATGGAAAAATTGAAGCTGATTCAAATTATGACTTAAATCTATCAGGAGATAAAGTTAATATTACAGGAACGGTAGATAAGGCAAATGCAAAGTTGTCTGACGCTGATACTTTAACAACTTTGACTTTCAATACTGATACATTTAGTAATGCGACGTTATCCGCAGTAAACGGAATTATAAATCTTCAAAATTCCGCTATTGAAAACTATAATATTGGAACTTTAACCTCATCGGCAGCTACTTTATATAATATTGACGTTGATGCTTATAACAAAACTGCTGATAAAATTACGGCAGGAGCAGGTTCCGATGGCACGGTTACAATCAACTCCATAAACTTTTTGAACGGCATAAAACCGCAGGATAAAACTTTTAGTGTTCAAATTTTAGATACAACATCATCAACTCTTAAATTAGCTCTGAGCAATGAAATTACAAGCCAACTGTATGATTTTGAAACAATAACAGAAATAGATTCAAAAAGTACAATAACACCGATCGTAAATTTTGATGATAAATTTTATCAATCCGATAAAGAATATTTGATAAAAGGTCATCTTTCCGTTTTGAATGACTATAAGTCTATCGGGTTTAAAGAAAATGAGCTACAAAAAGTTTTGATATCAGAATCAAACCAAAAACTATTAAACAGTTTGAGTGAATTAAGCAGTCTTAATGAAACAGGAAAAGTGTTTACATTCAATAATGCTACAACTAAGGAAGAAAATGTTTATGGTGTAATTTCAGATATCGGAACTGTCGTTAACGATTTAACAATAAATGGTAAGGCTTTCGGCGATACTGACTTATCTGTAATCGGTATAGATAATAATAAAGGTTTTGAATTGGGCGAAAGTTCAAAACTTACACTCAGTCAAGTTACGCTAAACGGTTCGCCTTCAAATCCTGTTATTATTAACAATGGCGGTACTGTGAAATTTGATGCACCTAAAAATATAATTAACGGACTGATTACGGGAAACGGGACAGGAACGGTAATAAATAGCGGAATGTTATATATTAGTGCCTCTAATCTCGGTGTGAATATTGTAAATAATCATGAGTTGTATTTGAGTGACGGGGTTTTAAATTCTGAAATAACAGAAACAGGTAATGGGATTACATTCATTGACGGAGTTGTTACAAATAATGCAAAAATTGCTCAGAAAGTAAATGTTAACGGAAATGGGTCACTTACTGTTGGAGCTGATATCGGGGATTTGGGAAATTCCGGTAGTGTAACTGCAAATGTTGAGAATTTAACCGGAGATATATTTAATGCTACAGGTGGAATATTAACACTATCAGGAACATTGGACTCAACAAAAACAAGAAATGTTGAAAATGATGTTGACGGAACAATCTTATTCTCCGGGAAATTAGACAGAACAATTGCAGGTGGCGGAGTTACTATGGTTAATAACGAATTAACCCTAGGTAAAAATGCCGGAATTGCAGGGTCATTAAACCTAAATGGCGGTACAATCAATACAATAGATGACGAGTATACTGTTTATGATAATATCAATCAAATAACAGGTAACGGAAGCGCTACTATAGATATTGATTGGGTTAACCAAAAATCCGATACTTTTAATTGTACAAACTCAGGCGGCGGCATAATATCTCTAATTGTAGATACCTCTAGTGTTTATGAAACAAAGGAAATTGAAAAAATCACAAACGGAAATGTCGGTATCGCAATAGGTAATACAACACCTGATGTAAAAGAACTAAAAACAGAAAGCTCAACAGCTTTGACGGCTAGTGTAAATTGGACTGATAAATTCGGTACTTGGTCAAAAACTGACACCTATACAGGGACATTAACAGCTTACAAATCATCAGAGGCATTAACGGTTAACGATTCTATTCGATATGAAGTTACAAAAGAAGAAGGTGCTGTTATTTACAACCCTGATAAGGATACATTGGCATTGATTACCACAAGTCAAATTGCAGATAATCCTGAAAAATCATTTAAAACCAATGATGCAAGTGCCGAATATACAGTAAAAGAGAATTTGGGCACATTAAATGATAATTTGACTATTTCAGGCACGATTAATGAAGAAAACGCTAAAATTTCAACTATCAATGTTGGGGCATATGAAGGTATAACAATTGCCGGTAGTAATTCTCTGACGGTAAAAGATGTAAAAGTAACTTCAAACGGTACTTTTATTGATGCAACAAGTGATTTAGCTAAAATTACTTTAGATAATGCTCAAGTTCTTGCGGATATTTCAAGTGCAGGAAAATTAGATATTACAAACCAAACTGAAGTTAGAAACTTAACTGCAAGCGGGAATACAACCGTTGACAGTTCAGCAAACTTAACAGTTTCATTATTAAACAATTCAGGAACATTTGAAAATAATGGCAGTTTGTACGCTACAGATAAAATTATCAACTCAGGCACAATAACCACCGATGCTGATAATATTACTGCGGATAACGGAATTATTAACAACAACAAATTGACATTAAATAATGGTGTTCTATCAAGCCACGTTGCAGGTAGCGGTACAACGGAAATTTTGGGAACGGTTACAAATAATGCAACAATTTCTCAGGAGGTAAAAGTTAAAGAAAATGCCTCATTGAATGTCGGTGCAAATATCGGAAACTTAATAAACGAGGGTGACGTTAGTGCTGATGCAAATTACTTAACGGGTACGGTTAATAATTCCGGAACAATCGCATTGTCAGGAACTTTAGATAAAAATATTACAGGCAACGGTACAACAATAATTTCAAACAATGAACTGACATTATCTGACGGTGCTGCGATTGAAGGAACTTTGAATATCAATAATGCTACGTTAAATATTCTTTCAAAAAATACGACTAACATCTTTAATAATGTATCAATTAATTCCGGAACTTTGAACTTAATTAATGATAGCATCAACAACCTTTCTGCCGGTTCATTTAATTTAACAGGGGATGTAAATTTATTAGTAGATGCTGATTTGGCAAATTCATCAATGGACAGACTACCGGTTTCTACAACTATATCGAACGGCATGATAAATATTCAGGGTATAAATCTAATTTCTGATTCAAAAGAGCTGAAAACGTACGTACCTTTTGCTTATGACAGTTTTAAAACTAATGTAAAAACTGATATTACCGAAATTGGTAGCGGTGTTAATAACAGATATCAAACAACAACTTACGCACCAATTTATAAGTATGATGTTAGTTATAACCCTGAAAGCGGTTCTTTCTTATTTTCAAGAGGTGGCGGCGGCAGTTCGGGTGATTTTAACCCTGCAGTATTGCCAAGTGCAGTAAATTCTCAAGCGGGAGCTTATACTGCAATGAATGAAACCTTTAATTACGCATTCAGACATGCTGATTATTCGTTTATGCCGCTACCTAAGAGAATTAGAACGGCTATGACTAACAGATATGCAATCAATGCGTTGCAATCATTGCCTTTTGAAAGCGAATATTCAAAATCCGCAGGAATTTGGTATCAACCTTATGTGAATTTTGAAAATATGCACTTATCAAACGGTCCGCGTGTAGATATCCAATCTTACGGCTCACTTGTCGGTGCAGATTCTGAGTTAAAACAATTAAAACACGGTTGGGGAACCGTTACCACTCCATATATAGGTTATAACGGAAGTTCACAGCATTATGCCGGTGTTTCTACATACACAAACGGCGGAATTTTGGGATTAACACAAACTTTCTACAAAAATAATTTCTTTACCGCAATAACCGTTAATGCAGGTGCAAATGTAGGAGAAGCCAACACTATGTACGGGCATGAGAATTTCACAACTTTGATGGCGGGTGTTGCAAGTAAAACGGGTTACAATTTTGAATTTAATGACGGGAAATTCATCATCCAGCCAAATTATATGATGTCATATTCCTTTATAAATACATTTGATTATACAAATGCGGCAGGTGTAAGAATAGACTCTGACCCGTTGCATACCATTCAAATTCATCCGACAATTAAATTTATCGGCAACTTGAAAAACGGCTGGCAGCCTTATGCAAGTGTCGGTATGGTTTGGAATTTGTTGAACGAAACTAAGGTTACTGCAAATAATGCCGCGCTACCTGAAATGAGTATAAAACCTTACGTTGAATATGGTTTAGGTATCCAAAAGACTTATAAGGATAAGTTTACGGGATTTGCACAAGCTATGGTAAGAAACGGCGGTCGTAACGGTATTGCGTTAAGTTTCGGATTTAAATGGGCAATCGGAAAAGAACCAAAACCTGTTGAAAAAGTTCAAATTCCTGCGAAAAACGGCGTATCTCAAGCCTGCAATAATGTTCAGCTTCCGAAAAAAGTTGTTATAAAACAATTAAATCGTTGATAAATTTCAATTATAATTATTTTACTTTAAGAATAAAACTTTTTCTTAAAATAAGATGCAAGATTAACTAATGTTATCAATGCCGGAACTTCAATTAACGGGCCGATGACGAATGCAAATGCTTCTTGTGAATTTAAACCAAATACTGCTATTGCAACGGCTATTGCTAATATTTCACAGGTTTTAAAACGTATAGGTTAATAATATTTATGTTTTTGTTATAATTTTTAAATGAAGATTATTGGAAAAAATATACATACCTCTGCAGAATTACTTTGTCAAAAGTATTGTTGTCGTTTAAAACAAAAACCAAATGCCGTTCAAAATATGAGGTGTTATGATTTTACGGAAGCAAATTATGAGATTATGTGTTTGGAAAATTTTTATTTGTCACATTCAAAATTGCCTGAACTCATAAGAAAAAACGATATGGCTCAAAGATTTTTATCCGAAGCTTTGGATCAAGATACCGTATTATATAGAGGTATTCCTCATCCTGACCAAGATGACAACGGATATTTATTTAACCTGTTTAATAAAACAAAAGATTTACAAAAAGGGGATGTATTCTGTATGTCTGAATATTCTTTTTGGTCTAAAGATAAAGAGGAAGCTTTGGGATATGCCAGAGTTACATCTCTCAAAGGAATACTGTATGAACTGATTTTGCCAAAAGGTTTTCAAATATATGAAAGATTGTTTTGTATCCTGAGAAGAAATTCAAAATTTATTTGTCTTGATAACAAGGCTGGAAAAGTCGACAATTTTGTGTTTAATCATATCAAATTAAAATTGCTTCCGCGTGATGTTGAGTGATTTAAAAGCTCTCCCCATTATTGTTCTGTCAAAAACACTCATTCCTCTTAAATAATTTACACCACCGTATTTAGGGTTGTTCTTATCTTTGATAAACATTTTATAGCTATTTTCAAAACCTTTCAGGTTTTCTTTATTGAAAGGTACCCCCTCAGGATAACCGTACATTGGGGTCAGGATTAGCGGAGATTTATCAAGCATATAATGGTTTAAGTGACTTTCGTCGTGCCAAAGTGCTACTATATTATTCTCTAAATCTTGATGAATATTTTTACTTAATTCCCTACTCATTTCAAGGAAAGACTCGCTTGTTCCGCCGTTAAAGCCCCCCATAAAATAAAATTCTCCTTCATTTTCTGGAATGTACGCTGTAGATTGCGGGTTTTTATCATAAGTGTATTCTAATCTGTTGCGTTTATAAAATCCGGGATGAAGCGTAACCATTAAACCTTGTTCTTTTGTTGGAAAGATTTCACTATTTATTTCTCTGACAGGTAGCATTGTTCCATTGATAAAATAAAGGTAATCCATAAGTTTTAACTTATCTTGAATTTTTAAAAACATATCAAAACGCATTAATGTATTATATGGCCACCCAAGATTATCCTGTTGAACTTTGTATACGTTAGGATTATTTTCATAAGCAAAACCATTATTGTCAGTAAATAGAAAATATACTTTATTACAATCCGGCAGGAAAAATTTTTCGCAAGCTTCATAAAATTCTTTCCAGAAAACTATGTATCTTCCGGTCGCGATAAATAAAATCCCGACATTTTTATTTGAAGATTTGCCTGTGATTTTTAAATTATTCATAACGTATATTTCTAATCCCGTTTTCTAAATCTGTTAACGTGTTGGCGAAGGCTGGAAATAAGGTCAACAGCTTATTATTACTCAAAATACTGGTTTGTATGTCATAATCTTTTACAACAGGTGTATATGTTATTTCCTGATTGTAGTCATAGATTTTTGACATAATATTTATCAAATCCTTAATGGATATTCCGATTCCCGTAGATAAATTAATTACTTCATTTTCAACAGGCGCAGTTAAGGCTTTTACAAAAGCTTTGGCTACATCTTTAACGTAAATAAAGTCCCTAACATTTGTACCGTCACCGCTAATTACGATTTCTTTGTTGTTTTTCATTAAGTTGTCGAATTTTGTTATAATATCGCATCCGCTTTCTTTTTTCCCGTAAACATTTGAGCATCTAAAAATAATATATGGAATGTCCAAAAGTTTTATGTATTTTTCCATAGTTAATTTAGAAAGTCCGTAAGGAGAAATCGGATTTGGAATATTTGTTTCCTGTATTGGAAAACTATTTGTATTACCGTATATCGCTGCCGATGAAGCTGTTAGTAGTTTTTTGATCTTATATTTTTTGGCAAGATTTAAAATATTTATTGTGCCTACAATATTTACCTGAGCATCATATTCCGGGTTAGTTATTGAAAGCCCGACATTTGAAACTCCTGCAAGATGAATAATATAGTCTATCTGATAATTTTTAAAAATATCTTCTAAATCATCTTTTATAATATCTCTTTGAAAGAAAGCGAAATTTTCATTTGAAAGATATTCTGTATTAACTTTATCAACAGCCAAAACACAATAGCCACATTCTAAAAGTTTTTTAACAACACTAGAACCTATAAAACCCGCTGCTCCGGCTACTAAAACATTCATCTAAAGTTTTACCTTTCAATAAACAAAATATTAATTCTATTTTAACACGGAATATATCTATTATCAACAGGTTTAGCAGGACTTTAGTATGGATTAAAATAACAAATATGGATATAAAGAAACTATTTGGACAAAAAATTAAAGAAAAAAGAATTGCTCACTTTCTGACACAGGAGCAATTGGCTGAAATAATCGGCATTTCTCCAAAAACTCTAAGCCAAATTGAATTGGGAAACAATTTTGTGTCATCTGA
>CAMGGL010000053.1 GCA_946055575.1 uncultured Candidatus Melainabacteria bacterium | reverse complement strand
AGTTTTTAATTGCGTTTCTTATATAATTATCTGTTGTATAATTACAATTTATTTTATCGTGAGAATTATTTTCTCTTTTTACTCTTGCAATTTCCATTCTGTTCTGTGAGCCTTTTTTATTTTTAACAGTAGAACTATCAAATTCAAAATGTTCGACTAACAAAATAGTGTTATTGATAATTGCATATCCATCAGGAGCATCATGGGAAATAATGTTTTCCAAAAAAGGAGTTAAGTAAGCAAGCCTATTGCTACCATAAAATCTAATATCGTTTATTTCATCAGATAAGTATTTGTTGAATAATATTTGTATATCATTTTTCATTATTTCTTCTTCTCTTTTTTCTCCCTCATAACCGAATAGATATAACTATCGCACACGTTGCATGCTTTTCTGATATGAAATCTTGATTCTTTTGTGCCGTCATAATTATCCAAAATATATTGTTTTTTATACGGGTAACTTACATTTTTAGGTATGTTAAATGTTAGGTAATTAAAATGTTCCATTATTCTAATTGTATTATCCAGCCCAATAATATCTGCAATTATATACAAATCTACAGGCAGACTTTCTTTAGTGACATATTTTGCCCAAACCGGTAGTGGTGGTAATGATGAAGTGTCTTTATCCATAAGCTCCTCAAATTTAACAATAACACAAAAACGGAACCAAAATCAGTTCCGTAAAGTTCCGCTTGAAATTTAACGGGATAAAATATCACAAACATACTTTTTTATCTAGTGATTTTATCCACTTGCATTGGCAAGTAGATAGATTGTTACACATTGTGTTTCTATAGATACATTGACTACACATTCCAAGAATTGAGAGTTAATGTGAAAAAGGAGAAAACATGATAACAAAGAAAAAAGAATGGATTACAACAAAAGAACTTGCAAAACTCAAAGGTGTTTGCGACAGAGCCGTCAGGAAGTCTATTAATGATAACAAATATGTTGTCAGAAAGGTTTCAAGGTCTTATGAAATTTTAGTAACATCTTTAGAAGAAAATGTTAGAGAAAAATTAACAGAAGATGAAGAAAAATTAATTCCAAAAATAGAAGAAAACTATATTGTTCCTGAAGATCAAAAACAATTAGCACTTGCTAAATATGATTTGGTAAAAAAATGGAATGAGTATAGATATGGGAAAAAAGATAGAACAAAGGCAGGACAAGAATTTATTGAATCATATAACTTGGAATTATTATATAAAGAACTATTTCAAAAAATAGGTAAAGTTGCAATCGGAACAATTTACGATTGGGATAAAAAATTAAGAAATTATGACGATAACTGGCACTGTTTGATTAAAAACTATTCTTTTGGAGTAAAAACAAACAAGAAATCAGGTTTAAGTGAAAAAGAAGAAGAAATATTTTTAAGCATATTATTACACCCAAATCAAATAAAAATTGGAAAAGCAATTAAATTAACAAAAACAATCTTAGAGCAAAGAGGTGTGAAGAAATTTTCTTGCGATATGACTTATCGGAGATTTATTAATAATTATAAAAAGGAACATTATGATACTTGGGTTTTTGCAAGAGAAGGGCATAAGGCACTACACGATAAAGTTTTACCATATATTACAAGAGATATATCAAAACTTGAAGTTGGAGATGTGATTATCGGTGATGGTCACAAATTAGCTTTTCAAGTTATCAATCCTTACACAGGAAATCCTACAAGAGCAACAATGGTTGCTTATCAAGAATGGAAATCAGGTGCTATGGTCGGGTTTGAAATAATGCTTGAAGAAAATAAACAATGTATTGCTAGTGCATTAAGAAATGCAATTATCACTTTAGGAAAAGTTCCCAAATATGTTTATCACGATAATGGTAAGGCTTTTAAAGCAAAATATTTTATAGAAAATGGATTATCTGGTATATTTGCTAATCTTGGAATTGAGGCAATTTTTGCAAAAGCATATAACGCAAAAGCAAAACCTATTGAAAGATTTTTTAAAGAATTTCAAGAAACCTTTGAACAACTGATGCCATCTTATACTGGAATTAGCATTGAACAAAAACCAGCAAAATGCAAAAGAAATGAAAAATTCCACCAAGAAATTGCCAACGATTATATCCCTACAATACAAGAAGTTTTTAAATGCGTGAAAAATTGGTTAAATTTTCATTATGCACAACCTTGTCCACACGTTAAAGGCAAAACAATTGGAGAAGTTTTAGAAAGTGGTAGAGGTGTTGGAGTTAATCTTAATACTTTAGATGACCTTATGATGGCAAGAGAAGTTAAAACCGTAAATCGTTGCAATATTAGATTTTTAAATACTGATTATTATTCAGGTGAATTATATGGTTTTAATGATAGGGTGCTAATAAAATATAGCCTTTTTGATTTAAGTTATATCAAAGTGTATAAAACCAGTGGTGAATATATTTGTATAGCAAATAGAGTTGTTGGGTCACACCCACTAGCAAATCAAATGGGTGAAATTAAAGATATTGAAGATTTAAAACAAAAAACTAAAATCAAAAAACAATTAGAAAAAAGAACCCAAGAAAATTATATCAAGGAATTAAAACGACAAAAAGCATATTTTCCTATGCTAACCAACGATTTAGAAGAAAAACAAGAATTAGATGAATTAAAACAATTTTGTATAGAAGTTAAAGAAACTCCCAAAGAAGATACTCCAACCTATTTTCAAAATCCTTTTGATAGACTTGAGTATTTATCTCAAAAAGATAAACTAACGCAAGAAGAAAAAGATTGGATAAAAGAATTTAAAGAAAGTAAGGCATATAAGGATATTTATGAAGATGAGGAGGCAATTTAGTGAAAAAGGTATTTGTTAAAACTAAAAATGTTAAAAACTTTTCTGGTGCTATAAATAATCTAATTGATAAATCAAGTGCAACACCTAAAATGGGTTTAATTTACGGGGCTCCGGGGTTAGGCAAATCTCATACTGCTATTTGGTGGGCAACAAAGAATAATGCACTATATGTTAGGGCTCAACACAAAATGAATACAAGATGGCTGTTGCAAGAGATTTTGGCTGAAATTGGAGAAGAAATACATGGGCAAATTTCAAGTTTAAGTGACCAATGCAAATTAAGATTGAAATTAAAACCGCAAGTTCTTATTGTTGATGAAATAGATTATTTGCTAGATCGTAGTCATACTATTGAAGCTTTAAGAGATATTCACGATACTACTGGAATACCTGTTGTATTAATTGGTATGCAAAATAGTAAAAACAAATTGGGTAAATATCAACACTTATATGATAGATTATCTGAAATAGTAGAGTTTAATCCATTTTCTAAAGAGGATGTGGATATTATTGTTGATGAATTATCTGAAGTAAAAATAACTGAAGAAGCCAAACAAATTATTTTTGAAAATACAAATCGATTTAGACAACTAATCAAAGATATTTCCTTATTAGAAAATCTCGCAAAAACAAATGGATTAAACAAAATTGATGTAAAACAAGTGAAAGGATTAAAAATTGGACAATAAAGATAACAAATTAGCAGTTGAAAAAATTGCAAAAAAATTAGATAAGTTTAAACTAGATGAAGTCGTTATGATTTTAGAACTAGAAGAAAATGAAGTTAAAAATATACTAGATACTTTAATTGAAGAAAATGTAATTATACAAAATGACGATACCTATTTTTACTCAAAAACAAAGAATAAAAAGACTATACAGTACAGTAAAAACGATTATGTGGAAGAAATTGTATTAGAAGAACTTGAAGGCTATGACGAGTATTTAAAATTAAAGCCTTGCTATAAGAAAACTGTAGATAAAAAGGTTAAATTAATAAAGTTAATTCATAATTTATTGGGTGATGATTTTAAAAGGACGCTTGATTTATATAATGCTCAACATCCTAATGATACAGTTGGTTATTCAACAGCAACAGTTTATAGAAATCAATTTAGAAATTATGGTTTAAGAGGATTATTCCCTAAAATTAGAGGACCTAAAGACAGTGCTGCAGTTGATACTATTTATGAAACTTTTAAAAAGTATTATTTAAATACAAATAAATTTTCTACAGAAATCGCACTAAAATTAGCACAAAATGAATTGCAAAATGATGGTAAAATTGCATTTCCATTAGTACATAATGCAAAAAGTTTCTACAATAAATTAATAAAAGAATTAGGGAAACCAAGTATTGAACATTTGAGAAATACTGCTGAATTCATCATTCCAGACGAAAATAAAGAAGTAGTAACTCCTAGTTATAAAGTTGTTGATATTACATTTAAGGAAGCTGCTGCTAATTATCTTAAAAATCTATCAAAATTAAAAAAGGAAGAAAGATTATTAAGTGAGAAAACTTCGTATAAAAATCAAATTGCATATTATTTTGATGATTACAAGATTAATGAAATTACTCCTGATGTTTTAAGAGAATACAAGCAAGAAAAATATAATTCAGGATATTCCGTATCTAGTGTTAAAACATATCTTACTCTTGTCAAATCTATAATAACTCATGCCTGTCCTTATAAAGAACAAATGGCAAAACAATTGGAAATATTATCAGCTATTGATATGAATATTTTAGATAAATCACAAATTGAAAAATTATTATCCTTAGCAAAAAGAGAATTTAAATGGGGTTATCCAATAATAAGACTTGCATTATTATCTGGTGCTAATGTTCCCGAAATTTTAGCATTACAATGGGAAAATGTATTTTTTAGTGAGAAAAAAATTCATATAAGCAAGTTTCTGCATTCAGGTAAAATAGTAAAACATAGAGGAAATAGCCCATTTAGAAATTTAACTATTGATGATGATACAACTAAATGTCTTGCAGAATTGTTTATTAAACAAATTCCATCTAAGGAAGATTTTGTTTTTAAAGTGGATAACATAGATGATATTAACAAATATTTTGAAGAAAGCATATTAAAACCGATTTCTGAAAAATTAGAATTGGGTGAATTCAACTCTATTGATTTAACGCATAATTTTGTGAATATGCTACTAACTCAAAATGTTCCAATAACATATATAAGGAAGGTTTGTGGTTACCCATCTATAAAAACCTTTCTTGAAGTCTACAACTCCCGTCTACAAGAAAGTGAAAAAGAATATTATAACCCACTTGATATGAAATAAATTTTAAAAACTTATTGAAAAATCAGCTTATATTTTTACAAGCCATTTATATCAATTTTAAGACATGTTTACTTTTTAAATGAGGATTTATACCCAACACACCCAAAACGTTAAAATTAAATAAAATTAAACGAGTTTTAAATGAGGTTTGGGATACATAAAACAAGAAAACATTTCAACACATTACAAGAAAAATTATTTATTTTAAGTTATGATAAAAGAAAGGAGATAAGAATGGCTTACGACTTAAGATACGGTGATTGTTTTAAATTATTAGATGATATTCCTGACAAATCTGTAGATTTAATATTGACGGATCCACCGTACAATATTGCAAAATATTCTACAGGAAACATTGATTTACCCGGTCGTTCAGCACTTAATAATGACTTAGCCGATTGGGACAAAACAGAAATTGAACCACGAGAATTATTGGCAAATTTCAAAAGAATAATCAAACCCAAAGGAAATAGCTTTATTTTTACAACTTATAATCAAATCGGAAAGTGGCATTAAGTATTTGATCCTGAGTTTGACACTTTTCAGTTTATGGTTTGGCACAAAACTAATCCTGCTCCCAAAATTTACAAAAATGGTTTTTTAAACAGTTGTGAGCTTATTGTTTGTATGTGGAATAAAGGTCATCAATGGAATTTTAGTAACCAAAAAGAAATGCATAATTTTATTCAAACTCCAATTTGTATGCAACCTGAAAGATTGTCTAATCCTAAACATCCTGCACAAAAACCTGTAAAGTTGTTAGAACATATAATTAAAATTGCCTCCAATGAAGGTGATACAATTTTAGATCCGTTTATGGGTGTTGGTTCAACAGGCATTGCCGCTTATAATTTAAAGCGGAATTTTATTGGTATTGAACTTGAAAAAGAATATTTCGATGCAACAAATAAAAGATTTCAAACACACGAACGCAAGATGAAAGAATATGCTATGAGCAACTTCTAATCATTTCATTTAATTTTTCGTTCAGATTTATTTGACTAATTGCTTCATTGTATATCTTTGTAAATTCATTGAAATCAACACCTTCAGGTAAAATCTTGTTCCAAAAAGCAGAACCAACCAAAAACATATGTGGGTATTGCAAATATTTTTTAATAGAACCTGACCAATTTCTACCTTCTCCGTCTTTATGATATATAGTTGCGAAATATGGTTTTGTCTTTCTATAATTTAAACCCGTATAAATAGTTAGCAGCTTTTTCGCATTTGACGGTGCATTGCTACTATCAAGATTTCCTCCGGCTTTGATTTCCATAATATTTAATTCATCACCATCCCAAAATGCTAAATCAACAGGCTTTGTATGAATTTCATTTGTGATTGGTAATGGTTGTTCTAATAATTCTAAAATAGTTTCATGGTTTACAGAACAACAAACTTTTCTTTTACTGTCCCCCTCACATCTTGTCATAAATTCAGTAATTCTGCCTTGGAGTTGAGAGTTACCCATATCAACATTGGAAACAATTATTTGTTCATGCTCGTTTGGATTTTGAACATTATGTTCTAAGTTATGAGGATTAACTATTTGTGGAACATTTTCTGCTCCATATCTTAATTTTGCAACTTCTTTCGCAACTTTTTGTATTGAATTTCCACTTTTTGACTCAAAACTACTCACAAAAACCATATGAGCAGACATCAGGGTATCTAATTCTTTGAGTAAAAAATTATGTTGTTTAGCTTTGAAATTTGTGACAAAATCACCTTGTATTTTCTCTATTAATGAAGAAAATTCTTCTTCAACAATGTTAAAAATTCTATCTCTCATTTTGAAAAACCTCTTTTAACTTCTCTACATTTATATTATTTCGATGTAATATTTTATGGCAATTTGAACAGAGAGGAACTAAATTTAATCTTGCTTCTTCCAAATTAGATATTTCACCATTTTCTTCGTAAACAGATACCGGTTTAATATGATGCAATTCAATATAATCTTTACCTAAAGCACCATATGTGCTTTCAAAATCAAAACCGCAAACTTCACATTTAATTTTATTTTTGGATTTATAATATTCGAATGCATAATTTCTTAATTTTTGTGATCGCTTACGAGTTTTAGAATTAGTTGTTACCAATTTACCTTCGCTAACTTCTTCCTCTGGTATAAAATACTTATTTGAAGCACCCAATAGATTTAAATTAGCAATTTTCTGGTCTTCAACATCGAAATACCCACTATTAATATATTCATATTCTTCGTATTTATCCTCAAGGAAATCTAATCCTTTTTTAGTAATATAATATTTTTCATTTTTATATTCTGCCAAATTATCACGTTCAAAAGTCGAGTGAGATCTTAAATTTCGTACTTTTTGTGAAAAATAAGTATCTTTTCTAATCGGGTTAATTTCTGAATCTTTACCCTTAGGTTGCATTATTTCTGTTAAAATATCAATAAGCTCAGATGTGGTAGTACCCTCTTTGCGTCTTGAAAAAACTTTCAAAGAAGGAATTATAAGTTGATTTTCCGAAATACGTTCTTCTGGCATATTATCCCCTCCTATGCATATTGTAGTTGTTTTTTCTTATTAGGTTTAAGAGCAGTAACTGTACCACTTTTTTTGATTTCATCATTAATAGGATAATTTGTAATTAATAAATGCTCACAATCTCTATTATTACGACCTTTAAAACTAACCATATATGTCTTATCAAAACTTGTTATGTATAACCCCTTTTTATCGTATAAATTCAAGATAAAGTCTGTATTTTTAATAACAAGCATAAATTTTGCTGGGCATTTATTGATTAAATAATCAGCTAAACGTTCTTGATCTTGTTTATCAAAAGTATTGTTTACATAACTACTAAAATCTGTATCATAAGGCGGGTCTAAAAATATAAAATCATTTTTAGTAAGTTTAATTTTATCCAAAAATTCTTCAAAATCTAAGTTGTAAATATCAGTGTTAACAAAATGAGTTTGAAGCTCCTTAGATTTTATATAATCAATTTTTCGTTGAAAGTTTTTACGATTATATGAAATTCCACCGTACGGAACATTGAATTCTCCGTTAGAATTGTATCTAAACATTGAAGAATAGCAATATTCACGAATAAAGTAAAAATATTCGCTATTGTCATATTTGTTATACAAAGTCCTTATGAACATATAGAAAGAACCTTTTAATCCGCATTCAAAATTGTCATATATATCTTTCGCAGGAAGATTGCCTTTTTTATCTTCTAAATCTTTCATGCGAATTAGTTTGGCACTAATATTACGCAATAGTTCTTTTTCAAAAATATCGTAATGCACTAATAAGTTGGTATTTAAAAGGCTTTTAAACTCCGTTTTATTGTCGTTTATAAAGTGTTCAATATTAGTAATGAGTCTATCTTTATCAATTTTATTCAATTTGTATTTTGAGTAAACAGTATTAAAAAATTCAATATTGCAGTCTAATATGTTTTCTAAACCTATCCAAACATCCTGTAGGGCTTGTATGTTCCTTACAAAACTTTTATTTTTATATTTGATATTGTTGTATAAAGAGGTCAATTCAACAGATTTGTCATTAATGAGCATGTCTTTATTTTTCATAGAAAAATATACAGCCCCTCCACCAACAAAAGGCTCAATAAAGCGAACAAAATTATCCGGTACATTTGGAAGAATGTACTTTAATTCCTGTTCCTTACCTCCAGCCCACTTAACTATGGGCGACAAATCTTTCACCTTCTCCATAAACAGATTGTAATCCAAACATAATCCTATAGCAATAACGTGAAGATAGATTAAGAACCATATAAAATGTTTGTTATAGAATAAAAACAACAGGAGTCGCTATGATAAAAAAGATTTTAATTAATAAGCTAGGACGTTTTAATAACTTTAACTTTAATGGGGTTGATGATTTTAAACGCTTTAATGTACTATATGGTTGGAATTATTCTGGAAAAACAACCTTATCGAGAGCTTTTATGGTTTTTGATAACAAAAAAATACCTGAATATTATGATGATGGATTTGATTTTACTTTGGAAAAAACTGATGGTAGTAACTTAAGCCCAAATTCAGAAACTGATAGAAATAATTTACAAACAAAAGTATTTAATTCTGATTATGTTGAAAATAATTTATTTTTTAAAGATACTGGAGCAAGTAATATTCTGGTTTTAGCTGAGAATGCACAAGAAACAATGAGTAAGATTGAGCAATTAACGACTGAAATTAAATCTAGTATTGTCAATATAGCTAAATTTAAAACCCAACAGGCAGAAAATAAAACTTACTTAGAAGATAGACGTACCGAAGAAGCTCGTAAAATTAAAGAAAATCTACATTGTACTTTTACAGCAAGTACTTTCTTAAAATATGAAAGAAAACTCAAAGAAGAAAATTCTATCGAAACTCATATAATAGAAAATGATGATGAATTATGTAAAAAAAGAAGTGTTGCTATTGCAGAAAAAAACAAAGAAAATATTGAACAAATACCACTTTTACCAGTAATTGATATTGAAAAACTAAAAGAGTTGCTGAATGAGACCGTTAGTATTACAGCTCCTTTAACTCGGTTATCTAATAATAAAGAAGCTGAAAAATGGGTACGAGAAGGACTAGTTTTACATAATGATGCTGATGTTTGTTTTTATTGTGGACAACCATTAAATGAAACTATTATAAATGAACTCAATGCACATTTTGATAAAAGATATAATGACTTGATAACTAAAATTGAAACACAACAAAGTAGCATAAAACCAATATCATCCTTTAATGATATTCTACCTGATACTGCTAAATTTTATGACCAATTCGAAAATAAATATCTTAAAGATAAGGAAAATCTTGAAGAGTTGCGTAAGCAATATAATAAAGTGGTTAAACAAATACAATAACTTTTAAGTAATAAATTGAAATCCGTAACGCAACCAATCAACTTTGATATAGATTATGATTTTACAACTCTTAATACTCAAATTCAAAAAATTAACGATGGTGTTATTAAAGAACATAATACATTTAATGAAAATTTTGATAAACAGAAAGAAATAGCATTAGAAGAATTAAGTGGGCATTATGTAGCTGAAATAATCGTAGGAAAAGATTATACCAGTGCAGAAAAAGCTATGAATGATGCAGGAATAGGAATTAAAAAAACAACAAAAGAAATTGAAGAAAAAGAAAAAGAGAAGAAAGTATTAGAAGCTCAAATTTCGGAAAGTGTTGCAGGGGCTGAAAAGGTAAATACAATCTTAAAAAGACTATTCATGGGGAAAACTGAAATTGAGTTAGCACAAAAATCACCTATCGAAACTGAAAAATATGTACTCAAGAGAAATGGAAAACCTGCTCACCATTTAAGTGAAGGTGAAAAAACAGCAATATCATTTGCTCACTTTTTAGCAAGTCTTGAGTCTAAAGACTTAGTAGATAAATATGGTGAAATAATCTTGTATATAGATGACCCTATATCAAGTTTAGATAACAACCATATTTACGCTGTATTTGCTGAAATAGATAGACTGCGAAATGAAGACAACAAAAGAAAATACAAGCAATTATTTATTTCTACACATAATTATCATCTTTTTAGATTACTTACAGAAAGAGATGAAAAATACATTGGTGTTTATTATATTAAAAGAAATAAAGATGATTCAGTAATTGAGAATTTTTCTAAAAGCATATTACAACAAAAGTCAGAATACACATTTTTATTCAATCAGATAAAAAAATATATAGATAATTCCAATGAGGATGACTATATAATAGGACATTTCTTAAGACGTTTTCTTGAAATTTTTGCAACCTATAAAAATCCAACAAAATGTGACTTAAGGACTAGAATATTGCAGATTGTTGATTTAAAAACTGAATATAAAACTAACGAAACATTATTACAAGCGGTTTATAAAACAGTTAATGAAGAAAGTCATACATATATTACTAATGAAGTAATTAATAATGGTAGTATTAAAAATACAGCAGAAGCAGTAT
>CAMGGL010000052.1 GCA_946055575.1 uncultured Candidatus Melainabacteria bacterium | reverse complement strand
ATATCTTACAGATAACAAACATAAGTTAAATATTTTATATTAGATAAACAAAAGGAGAATGTTTTATTTACATTCTCCTTTTCAAATTGTCAATTTATCTTTTATGTGATATAATATCAAAGCACGGAATGTGTACATGAAAAATTTAGTGTATAGAAGTTATAAAAGAAGAGAGGTAAATTATGTCATTACCAAATGTAGCTTATTTTTCAATGGAAATAGCTATGGATCAATCTCTAAGCACTTATTCAGGTGGCTTAGGATTTTTGGCAGGTTCTCACATGCTATCTGCCGGTTATTTGCAAATGCCAATGGTTGGTGTAACTATGTTGTGGTCTTACGGTTATTACGATCAAAGAATTGATCATACCGGTAATGTTGAAGTTGCATACATCAGAAAGTATTATGACTTTTTAACAGATATAAACGCTCAAACCGAAGTTGATATTTTTGGTGAAAAAGTCAAAGTTAAGGCATTTTTAGTTCAGCCTGAATTGTTTGGAACTTGTCCTGTATATCTTTTGACTACTGATATTGAAGGAAACAGTGACTGGGCAAAAAGTATAAGCCACAAGTTATATGACGGTAATGAGAAAATAAGAATAGCTCAAGAAACAGTTCTTGGTGTTGCAGGTGTGAGAATACTTCAACAAGTTGGATATAAATTCGATGTTATCCACATGAATGAAGGTCATGCTTTGCCGGCTGCATTTGAATTACTAAGACAATATAACGGCGATTTGAATGAAGTTAAAAAACGTACAGTATTCACAACTCATACTCCGGTTGCTGCGGGTAATGAAGTTCACGGTGTTGACAGACTTTTGGAAGGTGGTTTCTTTGCAGGAGCTTCTCGTGAAACTGCTGTTAATTTGGGTGGTGAAAACTTCTCATTAACAGTTGCAGCTTTAAGAATGTCAAGAATTGCAAATGCAGTTTCTCAACTTCACGGTCTTGTTGCAAACAAAATGTGGGAATGGGTTGATGGCAGATGCCCGATTAGAGCTATTACTAATGCAGTTAATCTTCAATACTGGCAGGATGACAGAATTGCTGCAGTTAAAAACAATCCGCAAGGTTTGTTGGATGTGAAACGTGAAATGAAAGCCGAATTGTTTAAGTATATTGCAAACGTTGCAGGTAAAAGATTTGACCCTGATGTATTGACTATTACTTGGGCAAGAAGATTTGCCGATTACAAACGTGCTTGGCTTATTTTGATGGATAAAGACAGAATTGAAAAACTACTCAACGAAAATAAAGTTCAAATTATTTTTGCAGGTAAATTCCATCCGGATGATGTTATGGGTAAAGAAATGTTTAACAAATTGTTAAATCGTTCTCACTCATTGAAAAATGTAGTTGTTCTACCTGGATATGAACTTCAATTGTCTGCAATGTTAAAACGCGGTTCTGATATTTGGTTAAATACTCCGTTAAGACCGTTTGAAGCTTCAGGAACTTCAGGCATGTCAGCTAACGCTAACGGAGCTTTGCACTTGTCTATTTTTGACGGCTGGACTGTTGAAGGTACGTTTAGCGGAATTAATGGTTATGCTATTGAATACCCTGAAATCAATGATGAAATGTCTTGGGAAGAAAGACATTGGAAAGATCATAAGTGTTTGATGAGTATCATTGAAGACCAAATTATTCCAACTTATTATGAAAATAAAATGGAATGGGCAAGATTGATGCGTCAGGCTATCAGAACTTCTGAAGCATATTTCAACTCAGATCGTATGGTTATTGAATATTACAACAGATTGTATAAACCGATAGCACACGATGATGAATGCTCAGGTGAAGAAAAACATGAAATGAAAATTACAGAAGCTCCGACATTTGATGCTTGGACTTTCTCAAATATTAAGTAATAGGAAATTGAAAAGGCAGGTTTTTGACAAACCTGCCTTTAAAAATTAGCACAAAAAAGCGGCACTTAAATTTTTCAAGTGCCGCTTTTTATTGTTTAATTGATTATTCTACTTCGATTGCTCCAACCGGGCAAGCATCAGCTGCTTCTTTAACAGCATCAATGTTATCAGCTACTGCTGATTCATTAACAACTGCTCTGTCTTCGATTGAAAATACTTCGCTGCAGATAGATTCGCATGCGCCGCAAGCAATACAACTGTCATTAACTTTAACTGTCATTTTTTATTCTCCTTATTTTACATTACTGTGAATTTCATTCACAACAGAATTATATACTAAAAACAATATTTTTTCAAATAAAATCCTGAATAGTATTTGAAATATAGTCAAAACCTTCGATTTCTCCGACATTTCCTTCGGGTTCCATATGTTTTGAATAAATGATTACAGGAACTTTTTCTCTTGTATGGTCAGTGCCTTTAACACACGGGTCGCAACCGTGATCTGCTGTTATGAATAGTATATCAAGGCTTTCCATAGCATCAATTATCGGTTTAATGTAGGTATCAATTTCTTCAATTGCCTTACCGTAGCCAGCTGCGTCGTTTCTGTGACCATACAACATATCTGTATCAACAAGGTTTGTGAAGATTATTTCTTTGTCTGTATATTTCTGATTTTTTATATACGCAATTTCTTCAAGCGGGAGTTCTCTTTTTACCGCTTTTAAGGTTAGTTCAAGACCTTCTTTATTTGAGCCTGTGTGAATGGCATGGGTTATTCCTGATTTAGAAAAGATATCTTCGATTTTTCCGATACCAATAACTTTTCCTCCGCGATCTTTTATACGATTAAGGATTGTCTGTTTAGGAACCATTGAAAAATCTCTGCGGTCTTTAGATATTCTTGTTGGTTTTCCGTCTATTACTTTGTATGGACGCGCAATTACCCTAGCCGTATTGTAATCACCTTCATCTAGAAGTTTTCTAGCTATTTTGCACCAATCATAAAGTGTTTCTAGCGGAATTATATCCGTATCAACTGCAATTTGAAAAACGCTGTCGGCTGAAGTGTAAACAATCGGGAATTTTGTTTGTCTGTGTTGTTCATTTAGTTCGGTTATAATTGCGGTACCGCTTGCCGGAATATTTGCAAGAACTCCTCCGCAATTTGTTTCTTCAATAAATTTTTCAATCAATTCTTTTGGAAAACCGTCAGGATATGTTGCAAAAGGCTTTTCGGAAACCAATCCTGCAATTTCCCAGTGACCGGTTGTTGTGTCTTTACCTTTTGAAAGTTCGGTAAGTGTTGCTACCGTTGCCGTAGGATTTTTTACTTTCTTAATCCCTTCAAAATCTCCAAGTAACCCAAGTCCCATACGTTCCATATTCGGAACTTTCAGACCTTTGTTAAATTCGCAAACATGTTTTAAGGTGTTGCATTCCGGCACATCACCAAAATCTCTACAATCGGGCATAGCTCCGATACCCATAGAATCAATAACTATAATAATTGCTCTTTCCATATCAACTCCTTTTGTCATCTTGATTTTAGCATGACATCAAGAAATTGTCACTAAATTACATACCCAAGACAAACCAATGGAAAAGATATGCAAATCCAATACCAAATAGTGCGCCTACGAAAACTTCCAGCGGTGTATGTCCCAGTAATTCTTTTAATTTCCCACCAACAGCTTGCAAATCATGGTGATAAAAATCATCCATCATTCTATTTAAGCAAGCGGCTGTTTTCCCTGCAGCTCTGCGTAGTCCGGCAGCATCATACATGATAATCAATGAAAAACCTAAAGATACCGCAAACAAACAAGAATCAAAACCTTGAATTATTCCGACAATTGTAGATAAACCCATAACACCTGCAGAATGAGAGCTTGGCATACCTCCGGTAGTTGAAAATATTTTAAAGTTGATTTTGCGACTTTTTACGGTAAAAAGAATAAATTTTATAACTTGAGCGAAAAATGCGGACGCGATTGCGCACATAATAACCTCGTAACCGTTACCTGCAATAATACTTCTAAATGTGTTTATATCCATTAAATACCTGTTCTCTTTCTTATTTCCTTAATTATATTCTCAATCACGTCAGATTTAAAATTCTGTGTTTCCATTATATCACAGCATTTTTCAAATAGGCAAGCCAGTTTACATTTAGCATCTTCTAATCCGTATAGTGAAACATAAGTTAGTTTACCTTCTAACTTGTCTTTACCTAAAGTTTTTCCCATTTCTTCGAATGTAGATGTTTCGTCAAGGATATCGTCTGCTATCTGGAAAGCTAATCCGAAAACTCTTGCAAATTCTGTTACGGCTGAGATTTTGTCATCTGTTGCACCTGCAATTATTGCGCCTGTTCTCATCGCTAATTGAAATAAATCGGAGGTTTTATGAATATGCAGATATTCTAAAGTTTTTTCTTTATCAAAGTCTTTATTATTGCCTTCACATTCAATATCTACAACCTGTCCGCCGATTACTCCGTTAGCTCCGGCATAGTTAAAATATTCGTTTAATATTCTTATCAAAACGGAAGGTGTCAAGTTTTTTGAGTTTTTTACAATAACTTGAGGAGCCCATGTTAAAAGAGCATCGCCTGCCAAAACTGCAATAGCCTCTCCAAAAACTTTGTGATTTGTTGGTTTTCCTCGTCTGAAATCATCGTTATCCATACAAGGTAAGTCATCATGTATTAGAGTTTGAGCATGTAGCATTTCGATTGCGCAGGCTGTTGGGATTGCATCTTCAATCTCACCACCAAACATACGGCAGGTTTCAAGGCATAATATCGGTCGTAGTCTTTTGCCGGGAAGTGTAACGGTATATTTCATAGATTTGTATATGCTATTTGGATAACTTATCGGGATAAATTCATCTAATTTATCGTTTACTAATTTTATGTAATCATTCATCTGCATTTTCTATTTCCTTATATATTTTCTGCTTTTGTGTATTTCTTGATGCTTGACGTTTTTTATCGCTTATTTTGGCTTGAATTTTATTATTCTTAATTTTATGTGAAGTTTCTTCTTTTTTACCGTTATATTTTATTTTTTCTTTATATTCAAGTGCTTCCTGAACAAATGCAATGTAACTCTCATATCTTGTGGTGTCGATTTCTTCAATGTGGTTTAAAACTGCGCAGCCTGTTTCATTGATATGCAGACAGTCTTTAAATTTGCAATCCGAACGGTATTTTGCAATTTCGTCAAATAACAAATCGACATTTGCAGGTAGTAAAAAGTCAAATCTTACGTTGCTAAAACCTGGAGTATCAACAATTGCCGTTGTTTTATCTAATGCTATAATTTCACAATGGCGTGTCGTATGTGTCCCTCTGTTTAATTTTTCGCTAACTTCTTTTGTTCGCAAATTTACTAAAGGATTCAGAGCGTTGATTAAACTTGATTTCCCTACTCCTGAATTTCCGCACAATGCAGAAATTTTACCTTTTAGTAACTTTCGAAATTCTTCAAGTCCGAGTTTTTCAATTGCGGAGGTGTATACTATTTTATATCCCAAATTCCCGTAAATAGAAAGTATTTTATCTTGAGCTTCTTGCTCCAAACCTAAATCTTCTTTATTAAAACATAAAACGACGGGGATATTATAATATTTTGCAAGTGATACATAACGATTTAGTTGATGAAAATCGAGCTCAGGTGCTTTTAGTGCGGATACTATTACGATTTGGTCGACGTTAGCAACGGACGGACGCGGAATATAGGATTTTTTAGGCAAAACCTTTAATATAACTCCGTTTTCAAATTCGACAAAGTCGCCGACAACGATTTTTTGTTTTTGTTTTTTTAATACTTCTCTAATTTTGCATTCAAAAGTTTTACCGTCTTTTTGAATATAGTAAAAATCTGAATGTATTTTATATATTTGTCCTATTGCCATAGACTTAGTTTACTAAAAATAATAACTCTTTGCAATCTAAACTCATTTTATATAGGATATAATTATGATTACAAAAACAGAATTAGATAAACTTGCACAAAAATATGAAGTACCATCATTTATCAATGATGATCCTGTTCAGTTTATACACAGGTATTCAGATAAAAAAGATGTTGAAATTGCAGGATTTGTTTCCTCTTTACTTGCTTATGGCAGCAGAAAACAGTTTATAAAAAAACTGGACAACTTTTTTTCTGATATAGCTCAGGATGAACCTCTAAAATTTATTCAAAATTACGAAAGCGGGATGATTGGAGATTTTAACTACAGATTTGGTAAGCCTGATGATTTTGATGAGGTCTTTTCTATCTTAAAAGGTTTATATACCAAATCTGACGGTTTGGAAGAATTATTTAAATATGGTTATGAACAAAATCGAATGTTTGAAACTGTTGTCGACTATTTTTATTCAAGGACGACAGATAAAGCAAAACAAGGTTTTTATCATATGATTCCTAATCCTCATAATGGAGGTGCTATGAAACGTATGTGTATGTATCTTCGTTGGATGGTGAGAAAAAGTTGTGTTGATGTCGGTATTTGGAATTTTATTTCTCCATCTGAACTTTATATCCCGTTAGATGTCCATGTCGCAAGAATTTCTCGCCAAATGGGACTTTTGACACGTAACTCAAATGACTTTAAAGCTGTAGTTGAGTTGACTAATAACTTAAAAAAACTGTGTCCTGAGGATCCTGTAAAATATGACTTTGCAATGTTTGGCTATGGTGTGAATAAAGTAGATTAGCAAAAACAAAAGGCGGTAGTGATATATACCGCCTATTAACCAGATTTACACTATGTAAGTGTTCAGAAAGGACTTTTGTAAATCCCGAAGGGATTTTATTCTCCCAAATTTAAGTGAGAGAATTGTACAATCTTGTTTTTCCCGCGTTTTTTAGCATTGTATAACGCGTGTTCAGCATAACGAATAATGGTATTAGCATCTTCTTCAGTGTCAGGAAGACATGGGAAAGTTGCAATCCCGCCGGAAATAGTAATCGGATGACGTTCTTCTTCGCCGGCAGGTATAAATTCCATTTTTTCGATATCTTTTCTAAATCTTTCCGCAAATAAAAATGCGTTATCTTCAGAAGTGTTAGGTAGAACGACTATAAATTCTTCATCTCCGTAACGGGTAAGAATATCCTCTTTTCTGATAAGCATTTTTAATTTATCTGCAATTGAGCGGAGCAATACATCACCCCATTCATAGCCGTATATATCATTAACGACTTTGAAAAAGTCTAAGTCAAACAGTAACACAGAAAGCGGTACGGCATAGCGTTTTGAACGTGAAATTTCTTGTTCCATACGCTCAAGCAAATATTTTCTGTTGTGAAGTCCTGTAAGTTCATCAGTTGTTGCAAGAGTTCTCAATTTATCTCTGAGTTCTCTTATTTTTAACATTGTTTTTACTCTCACAACAAGTTCCTGATTGTCAACAGGAGTTTTTACATAATCAAATGCAACAGCTCTTACCGTAGAACCCTTAAATGTTTCGCCGATAAACAATACCGGAAATTTGAACTTGGTAACCATTAAAACATCTTTTATATTCGGTACACTTTCGATGATTACAACGCCCGGATTTAGAGTTTCATAGTCTTTTAAATTAGCAGCACTTTCAAGTCTTACTTTTGCATCTTCAATCGAGCCTAAGACATCGGCTAATTCAGAAGAATTTTTATCTGTGTAAATTACAATATTTTTCATAACATATCCTTTCTATAACAAATTAACACAGTAGTCTGATTTGGGCAAAAATGTTACGTTTTTTAATATACAAAAATCCTGTTTCCTATTTACGGTATTGAAAACTATGGTATAATAAAGTAAATAAGAAGGGTGCTATATGGATTTTTCGATTGAGAACAATAAAGAACGGGAATTTTACGCAAGAACTTATCCTGAAATAGGCAAGTTGCTGGAAAAAATCAGAAAATCTCTATCAGATGGTTCAAAACTTGATGTCAAAGGTCTTAAGTTGACCGGCGTTCTTGATTATAAACCGGATTTTACTTTTGTATACATTACAATTTTTCAGTCAGGTTTAAAACCTGTTCGTTGGGGATCTTGTAAAAAGACATTAAATCTGACCTTAAACAGAAATATAGAGCAAATTCGTGCAAATAAGTTATTTCCGCTTTTTGAAATTGATAATCCTTCTCAATGTCGTATAATGATTGAATATTTAACTGAACAAGTTCCTGCTCGTATTGAGGAAATTAAAGCTGCAACATTTTGTGATAAAAGATTTGAGCCCGGAGTTACAGGTATTAAGTTGGTTTTGAACCAAAGTACATATGTTTATATGCCAACGGATGCTTGGGTAGAAAGTCAAATGACCTTAAAAGCAGCGTTGAATAACATTTTGAGAAAAACTTTTATAAAAGAAATTTCAAATAAAATATCAGAGCGAATTGAGTATTTAAAAACACAAAAATATGAATGTTTTATTGTTAAAAGCAGAACATTTATAACTTACAATGATACGGTAATGCCTCTATATAGAGGTAATGTCTTGAGTGAGTATTCTCCGGAGATAATTCGTGATTATGCGCTTGACGGTGCTGATTGGATTGTGAAATATGCCCAGCCAAACGGGCAGTTTCTATACTATTACGATGCAAAAGAAGATAATTTTGTCGATCATGAGCACCCAAAAGCTCCTGCTGACAGGCTTTACTATAATGATTTGCGACATAATGGCGGTGTAATAACTCTTATCAGGGCATATCAGTTGACCAAAGATACAAAATATCTTGAATACGCAAAACGAGGCATTGATTATATTACAACCGTAACTCAAGACTTGGAAAATGATTGTGCTTTTGTGTATTACAATAAAAAAGGTAAACTTGGCGGTACGGGTTTGGCTTTGATTGCGATGATGAAATACCGTAACGAAACAAATGACAAATCTTATGATGAATATATAAGAAAATATGCCAAACATTTGATGTCAAGAATTTACAAAACCGGAGAGATGTTGGGGTATTATATTCACCCTCAGGTTCAAAACGGTGCTCCTTTAATTGAAATGTCTGATGATGAGCGTAAACAAACTTTTTCTTTTTATTATCCGGGTGAGGCGTTGCTTGGACTTGCTCTTACATATAATTATTTTAAAGAGGATAAGGAGTTGACTGAGGCAATTCGAGAAAAAGCAATGTTTGCATTGGATTGGCTTGTTGATGAACGCCCGAAAATATACTCGGAGTTTTTCACGGCTTTACCGTCTGACGCTTGGTTGATGCAAGCTATTGAAGAATTTTGTACAAATAAAGAGTTTCAAAAAGAGAATTATATCAATTTTGTGTTTGGTGATGTAAAAACCATGATGAATAAAACTTACAAACGAGATGATTCGCCGTTTATTGATTATGAGGGTAGTTTCTATTATAACTACGGTGATCACTATTACCCTGACGGCTCGCGTTCTGAAGGAGTGATTGCTGCATATTATCTTGCAAAGAAAATCGGACAGGATGAGTTTGCTGCAGAAATTCTTGAAGAATGTCGTAAAAATGCAAAGTCACAACTGATTTTACATAACTCTGAAATAAATAATTTTGCTCACCTAAATCAGGAAAAATCTGTGGGTGCAATTCGCTTTAAAGCAACAAGACAGTGGATAAGAGTTGATTCTATACAGCACGTTGCTTGTTTCTTCTTTAGGTTGTATTTTGCGGAAAAAGATATTGTTGTGAAATAAATGTTACAATTCTGTTACAATTAGTGTCAAAATATTAAAGTTTTTTGTCAATTTATCCGTAATTCAGAATAAGAATACGAAAATAATTGAAAGGAAACTTTAGATACTATGGGTATGTCAGCGTCACAAGCAAGATTGCTAAGTATAACTGCCAGACTTTCGGATAACGAATTGAAACAGCAGTCACTTGCATATTCTAAACAACGTTTATCTGATAATTCAGAACAGATAAATGATGCGTATCTTGATGCGTTGGCAAAAACAAAATATCAGGTATTAACCGGTTATAACGGTACTGAGGCTTGTTATGCCGATTTGACATACAATCAAATAACAGGTTTGAATTCTGTTGCTGCAGGAAAACAGTACCTTGTAAAAGATAATTCCGGTAAAGTATTAGTAACAGCTCAGGTTGCAAATGCTTTCAAAAATAACAATGGTGATTTTAATAGATTTTTAAGAGATTTGGGTTATACTCAGTCTGATATTGATGTTACAAAACATACAAATTCTGAAGATGCAATACATAACGCGTGGGATGAGTATTTAGCCTCAGTCGGAAAAAGTATTAATGATTTAGATTCAGAACACGTTTTAAATTTTGACTATACTGCATTCAGTAATGATTCTTATGACGGGTACGCAACATATTCAACTGCGTATGCTGCTGATGCTAACGGTGTTCAAACAGGCTTGTACAAAGATAGTGAAGGTTATTACAAAGAACGCTATCTTATTCAGGCTCGAGAAGTAAGAGATGAAAACAATAATACAGAATACGTTGTCGGCTACCAAACAGAAGAAATGGAGGGTACCGATGATTGGATAACGCTTCCTGATGTTTCTTATAATGTTGAAACAGGTAAGTATTCATATTCTGTTACCAATGAAGAAACTAACGAACAAGAACTTGTAGAAACTGACGTTTTGTACGCATCAGAGGATTCTGACGGAAACGCAGTATTAAGTGAAAATTATAAAAACTACCTGAGTTTTGTAGGTGGAAACACTTACGTTGATGAAGGTGGAAATAGTTATAATGTGACTGTACAATCAAAGGCTTTGAATTTTGAGGGTGCAACTACCGCACAACGTGAATTATATGATTATGCGGTGTCAATTACTGAAGCTTATTATAATCGCAAGGTTTCAAATACTTCTCAAAATTTAAAATACGATGCAGGAATAGTCAATTATTATAAAAATATTTTCAATGAAATGAGGACAAGCGGCTATACGACCATAGCGAATGAAACTAACTTGAAAGATAATGAGTGGTTTGTAAGACAATTAAAAGCCGGAAATCTTGTATTGTCATACTATTCTACTGTTGAAAAACAATTTGTCGGAACAACTCTTGATAACGATGAATCAATTACAGAAAAAGAAGATTCTTCTGCAATGGCTATAGCTGAACAAGTTTATCAAAGTGCAATGGACAATATAGAAAGTCAAGAAAAACAGTATGATCTTGAATTAAACAGATTAGAATCCGAACATAATGCACTCCAGACTGAGTACGATTCAGTTAAGAGTGTTATAAGTAAAAACGTCGAAAAAACTTTTAATATATTTAACGCATAAGATAATATTTCCCCTACAATTATT
>CAMGGL010000051.1 GCA_946055575.1 uncultured Candidatus Melainabacteria bacterium | reverse complement strand
AAAAATAAGAATTATTTCAGAGCTTTTGATTTGTCTGCCAGTTCTGAATCAACCCTCAAAAATACAGGGTGTATTTCTTCTTTTGTAATCAGTTTTCCTGCTTTTATATTGCCTGATTTGATATCATCCAGTTTTGTATTGATATCATAAGATAATTGTTTTGCCATATCTGCGGCAATATTTGGGCAATACGGATATATCAAAGATGAAATTATACACATAATTTCAAGTACGGTTGCCAAAACTTGACCACATTCTGTCATTTTTTCCTCTTTAGCAAGTGTCCAAGGAGCATTGTCGGTTACAAATTTGTTTGTTGCATCAACAAGTGTTGTAATTGCTTGTGCAGCCTCTTGAATTTCAAAATGATTGAAGTGATTTTCTACAATTTTGATTGTGCCAAATGCCGTTTTTATAAGACTTTCAGCCTCTTTTGAACGGTTGGTCAAAAATTCCTCTTTAATTTCTCCGTCAAAATATTTTACAAGCATTGAAAGACTTCTGTTTAACAAGTTACCCATGCTGTTTGCAAGGTGTGCATTTACTTTTTCTTTAAAATCTAAGTCTGAGTAATTTCCGTCACGTCCGCAAGGAGCTGATGTTGCCATATAATATCTGAAAGCATCAGGATATTGTAAATCAAATGCTTCAAGTACAGAGGTTGGTGAAATTACGTTTCCTAATGATTTTGACATTTTGGTTTCGTCTATTGTTATCCAGCCATGCGCAAATATATGTTTAGGTAACGGAAGTTCAAGTGCCATTAAAATCCCTATCCAGTAAATACTGTGGAATTTTAAGATGTCTTTACCTATTACGTGAACATCAACAGGCCAAAGTGTTTTAAACTGTTCAGACGGATTTTCCGTATCATAACCGATAGCTGTTATATAGTTTGACAATGCGTCTATCCATACATAAATTGATTGTTCTGCATCATCAAGGACATCAATACCCCAGCCTACGTTTGCTTTGTTTCTGGATACTGAAATGTCTTGAATATCTTCTAACTGATTCAAAACTTCGTTTGCTCTGAAATCAGGAACGATAAAATCAGGATTTTGCTTGATGTGATTGATTATTGCGTCCTTATATTTGGATAGTCTGAAGAAATAGTTTTCCTCTTTGACAACTTCCGGTTTTTTAAGGTGGTCAGGGCAAAGTCCGTCTTCGGTCAAGTCTTTAGGGTTCAGGAAGCATTCGCACCCTGAACAGTAAAGACCTTCATACTCGTGTTTATAAATGTCGCCTTTTTCAACTAATTTTTTAAAAATCTTTTGAACAACTCTTTCGTGATCTTCATCAGTTGTTCTTATAAATCTGTTATATTTTATGTCCAAAGTTTTCCAAGCATCTTTGAATTTTTGTGCATTTTCATCACACAATTCTTTCGGAGTTTTTCCTAATGCGGCAGATGTTTTTTGTATCTTAATCCCGTGTTCATCTGTTCCTGTTAAGAAAAACATATTATCAGTTCTTTGTGAATAATGTCTTGCGATAATATCCGTTAAAATTTTTTCGTAAGCGTGTCCGATATGTGGTGCGCCGTTTACATAATCTATTGCCGTAGTTAAATAATATTTATCCATTGTCTTTCCTCTTACTGTTTGATACAACAAGGTTAGCATAAACAAGAATAAGTGTATAGATATATTATTGAACAAGCAAAATCCGTCTTATTTACTAATAATTCTTAGCCGTAATATTTGTCAAAAAATCTTTTAGCAGGTTCGATTTCTCCGTGCCGATTATCGTAAAAGATAGCTGTCCGTTTGTTAGTTTTAAATGAAAAATAGTTTCTTTAAAGATTACCATTCTGTTATTCATGAAGAATACAACTTTTGGTTTTTTATCCTCAATTTTAAAGTCGATTATGTTTGTAAAAGCTACAGATATGCCGTTTATCAAAATGCAATTATCCAGAATTTTTATTTCATCTTTATGTTGAAGTTTGTTTATTATTAAAAATCTTGGAATGTAGATTATTGTCGTTGTGAGAAGTATTATGATTGTGGCAGGTAAATTCAGCCGATGCAAGATGTACAAATATACGGAGAATCCTGCTATCAAAATATAAAAAGACAATATTCCCGTAATAATCATTGCCGGTCGTTCATCTGTTGTTGGTTTGAGTGTTTCTTTCATTCGATACTTCCAAAAATTTATTATATTTCTTTAATATTATACTGTTTCATCAAACGATTTTTATGATATGACGAAAACCCTACACCGATACCGAAACCGGCTAATGTTCCACCTGCAAACCCTATAAGCGCTTTTAGTTTTCCGGTTTTTGCTTTTATTGCAGATGCAATTCCGATTACTCCGCCCAAAATTGAGGTTATAATTGTTGTTTTGAGAAGTGTTTTTGATTGGTCATTATATTTATTGACAAATTCGTCTGCCTTGTCTTCCGCAATTTGATAACTCGGCATATTATCAGGCTTTCCCGGACTTTGTTTAAAGTCAAGGCGTACTTGATTATTTTCAATTTTTGGACCGACCTGTAATCTCATGAATTTGTCTTAACCCTTTTATATTTGACTATTTTTTTATAAATCTTGCGCAAAGTCTGTTAAATAATTCGTTTGCATATTCCATTTTAAACAGTAAATTAAGAGGAATATACACACCCAGACAGATAATAGCTATCAAACTGATTTTTACGATTTCAAATATTATTGTCGGTAGTGTAACGAATTTGTTAATTACGCTTGCGCAAATAAAACAAACACCGAAAGTTATTATACCCGAAAATATCATTTTTAACAAGTTTATGAACAATGATTTATAGTCCATTTTCATCTTTTTGGTGATAAGTATTCCCAAAACACACGCATTAAATAGTGTTACAAGTGAAGTTGAAAGTGTAATTCCGCCAATGCCGAAGTGCATTTTTGAGATAAAAATCCAGTTTAGCAGAACCTTTAAAACTATTGATGAAAATGCAACGATAAACGGTGTTGCTGAGTCGTTAAATGAGTAATATACTCTGGTTATGGAATCTCTAAATACATAAGGAATTATAGAAACGGATAAAAACCAAAGAGCTTCTGTTACCATAAATGTTGCAGTTGCATCAAATGCTCCGCGCTCAAATACAAGTCTTACTGCATCCAAGCCTACAACGAGTATGCCTATAATTATAGGTATTGCTCCAAAAAATAATACACCTACTCCTTTATTGAAATAGTTTTTTATTCCGTCGTAGTCTTTATCTGCAACAAGTCTTGCGAAAATAGGAAATAACGGAACAAGAAATGCCGTAACCAATATGCCGACGGGGAATTGAAAAACTCTGTTTGCATAGCCTATTGCCGTCCAAGCTCCTTCCGAAATTGATGATGTAAAAAACATATCTACATATATATGAATTTGTCCTACTGTCGAACTGAGTACAGCGGGAAATAACAATTCGCAAATCTCTCTAAAATGCGGATTGCTGTTAAATTCAAAACAAGGTTTAAGACGATATCCGAGTTTTCGTATATTAGGGTATTGTATTATCAACTGGAGTATTGCGCCGATTGTAGTTGCCCAAGCAAGAGCGTATCCTTTTTGATCATTTGGTGCGGCAATAACAATACCGATTATTGCAAGGCTCATAATAATCGGTGATAAATTCGGAAGCATAAATTGGCGATAAATAATTAAAATTCCGTAGTAAATTCCTACAATTCCGCCAATTACTAAAAGCGGAGTCATAATTTTTAAATGTGCGGATGCAAGGTTTATCATTTCTGCGGAGCCGCCGGATATAATTAAGCCCATTATTTGTTTTGGAAATAAAAATATTATTGCAGATAAGATTAGGAAAAATATAATTGTCGCATTCATAAATGTTGAATACAAACGGTTGACTTCCTCTGTTGGTTTTTCATTAAGGTTTGGTATCAGTTTGGAAAATATTGCAACTGTTGCACTATGAAACGGCCCGCCTACTCCACCTAACAAAATCAGAGACAATGACGGAATTTGGTATGCGTAATAATAGGCATCAGATACTAATGTTGCACCATAATAATTTGCAATAATTATATCTCTGACAAATCCTATAAGTTTACTTACGATGGTTACGACTGCAATGAGCCACGCAGCTTTTAATACGCTTGGTGTTTTGTTATCATTTGTCTCAGTTGTCATTTTTCTCCGCCAATTCTATATATAGTCGAATTCCTTTATTTGACCCCTGTTTTATTGGGTAGTAAAAGGTAATCGTATTCATTCCTTTATTTAAATATTTTGATATATTAATTTTACCGTAACGACCTGTTGTATCGAGTTCTATTTTTTTATCATTATCGTTGATACAAGTATCAATATAACTCATCTTGTATTTGTTATCAACTATGAGATACGCATTTCCGTTTTTGGTATAGAAATTTTGTGTAATTTTATTTTGATTACTGTTTGAAGATAGAATAATCGGTTCGGTTCCGAGTGTTATATTTTGATAATAATGTTTAAGAATTTCATCAAAATCTTTTTTGAGTTCGGTTGCCATAAATCCGGCTCCGTATTGGCTCATTCCGACACCGTGTCCGTATCCGCCTCCGTAGGCTTTTATATATATCAAATCTCCATTTTCGTTATATTCGTGTTCAAATACTACATTTGCACTCGGCAAAGCCTTTCCTCTATTTGTCAGTAATCGGCGTATTACCAACTCTTTTTGAACTGTATATGTTTTGTCATCGGTCACAATTTCAAGTTCAATAATTTTACCCGAGTTGCCGCGTTTTTTTACTTTTATTTCTTTTATAATTCCGATAGTTTCATTTTTTTGTACGGCAGGTTTTATAAATCCTGTTGAACTTTGGGTGGCAATTGTACTTTGTACGGCATCTTGAATTTCTTGCCCGTTCCATTCTCTTTCCCACCGGTAGTAAGACGATTTTATATCATAAGATTTTGGTTTTGACTTATAAAAGTCTTGTGCGGCTTCTTCTGTATTCAATAATTTAAATTCATTATTATCCGGAACGGCTTTCAAGTATGGTTTTGGATTTGACGGAAACTGTTTGGTCATAGGGTCAGAGAATGCGTTTTCATAACTTTCAGTATAACCTCCGGCGGTTGATGAATATTGAGCCAGTATTAAATCCCAGTTGTAAAGTGCAACAATTCCCGAAGTTTCTTCAACTGCGCGGTTTGATAAATCTCTTTCTGTATTTGCACCAAAATAAACTTGGCTTGCAACCGAATCCACTACATCATAATGCGGATTTGCTTTTACTCTCGGGGAAAGTACGTAATTTCTGGCTGCAACGGATTGAGCTTTTAACGCTTCCAAACCAAAACTTACAGGCATTTCATTTGGGACAACTCCTTTTAAATATTCTTCTAAATTTATGGAATTGACTATATGAAATTTGCCTTCTTTTATGCAAGAAACCAATTCCAGCTGCCCCCGATAAAGCGCATCTTTTCCTGCTCGTTTCAAGTCTTTTATTCCCAAATATCCAAAATCGGTTTTAAAAATTATCGGGCCGGAAACTTTTGCAATTACGTTTTTTTCACAATCTGTGAGTACAAAAATCTTTCCTACGGTTGAAATGTTTATTATATTGTCATTATCGTAGGTTGCAATATATTTATCATTGTTGTATATTTCAAATTCTCCGGTTGCGTATATTTGAACATTTTCCCATTCGTATGATGCGAAATTATTTGTTCCTATACCTACTCGAACAGTTTTAGCTCCCTGTTGATTTGAAATTGCTTTGAACCCTGCATTTTTGGCTATTTGAAGTGTTGTTTTCGGAATTTCCGAAACCCCTGAACATTGTACAGGCATCGCCAGTAATAAAATATTTACAATTGCTGCTATTCCCAACCGTTTCATATTACTATTATATGACAAATATTGTATTCATAAATTATGGTGATCATTTTTTTTGTAAAACTTTTTAATAAATCGACAAGTTTATAAATTTTCCAATGCTGCAATTTTCATATCTTTAAAATCAGGAGTTTTGCCTGTCCAAATTTGTTCTGCAGCAAGTGCTTGGTGAATAAACATATCAACGCCATTAATTGTTCTGTAGCCGTTTTTTTGTGCAAGTTTCAGAAGTATTGTCTTTTTAGGATTATAGATTACATCATATACAACAGCTCCTTGCGGAAGTGTTCTTAATTCATTTTCTTCAACCGGTGTTAAATCTGCTGCTCTGCCTTGCATTCCGATAGGTGTTGTGTTTACGAGTATTTCAATATCTGATAAGTCTCTAATTCTTTCAATTTGAAATGCGTTAAATTCAATGTTAGGAAATCTTTCTCTTAGGAAATTCAGCAGTTCAATGCAGTTTGGAATATTTCTTGTAAATAGTTTTATTGATTTGACTTGATTTTGTGCAAGTGCGGTGATTGCAGCTCTTGCAGCTCCTCCTGTTCCGAGAACTCCGCATGATTTTCCGGCAAGTGTAATATCTTCAGGTATTGCATTCCTAAATCCTATAACATCCGTATTATATCCTTTTAGCTCTTTTGTTTCTGGATTTATTACGACAGTATTTATTGCGTTTACTATATCTGCTGATGCGTCTACTTCGTCTAAAAACATTGTGATTGGCAGTTTCAACGGAATTGTAATATTAAATCCCGCGAAATTATTTGATTTGAAAAACTTTATTCTGTCGACCAATTTTTCGGGAGGAGTTTCAAGTATTTCGTAGGTGGCGTTTATTCCAAGACTTTTAAATCCCGCATTATGTATATATGCAGACAAAGAATGTCCTAACGGATAACCTATAAGTGCATATTTTTTTATTTTTTCTTGATGAACGGATGGAGTTTGTAAAGGTGTTACATTCCCTGTGTATTGGGTTTCCGTTTTTTGTATTGTTTGTTGTGATGAACTAAAAATATTTGTTGCAATCGGTTGTCTTAGAGGTTGTGGGGCGGGAATTTCAACAGGTTGTTGAGGAGTTTCTGTATAGTTTGTTACAAATGCCGGTGTTGAAGTCGGAGAAGAATAAACAGGTTGTTCCTGCAAACTCTTATTTGGCTCGTTTTGCTGTGCTGAATTTTCTTCAGCTTCAAGTTGTTTTTTTAATTCCATAAGTGTTATAGAAACGCCTTGAGCCTTTAATTCTTTGTAACGCTTTAACAGCTCCATTTTGTCGATTGCCACAATTTACCTTCCTTAAAATATAGTGTTGCAAAACCATTATACAAAATTTTTTAGTTTTGTACAATCATGGCGGTATTTTGTTGGGCTTTATTTGTTAAACATTTTCGCCAGTTGAATTTTCGGGTTGTTCTTCATCTTTTTTGTAACCGCATTTTAAGCTGGAGCAAGTAATTACTGTACCTTTTTTCAAAACTTTTTTAACAAGTAAACTCCCGCAATTCGGGCAAGTTTCGCCGTTCGGTTCATTCCATAGGACAAAGTCGCACTCCGGATATTTGTCGCAACCGTAGAATACTGTTCCGCGTTTTGATTTTCTTTCAACTATAGTGCCTTTGCCGCATTTTGGACAGGTTACCCCTGTAGATTTTCGGTATGGTTTTCTATGGTGACATTCCGGGTTTGTGCATTCCATATATTTACCATAAGGTCCGATTTTGAATATCATATCAGAACCGCATTTTTCGCATTTTTCTTCACAGACTTCCTGAGGTTGATTTTGGGATGAATTATCCTCACTTTCTTCCATTTCCTGCATGACATTTATTGACATTGCGGTTTTGCAATCCGGATATCCTGAACAACCTAAAAACTGTGAACCTGTTTTGCTTGTTCTCAATACCATCATTTTCCCGCAGTTAGGACATTTTACGTTTGTTTGAATAGTTACTCTTTGTGCGGTTTTCATAACAGAATTGACTTCTTCCATAAACGGGGTATAAAAATCTTGTAAAACTTTGACCCATTGAGCTTGTTTTTCTGCAATTTTATCAAGTTTTTCTTCCATACCTGCGGTAAATTTGTAATCCATAATATCTGAAAACTGTTCAACCAGCTGCTTTGATACTGTTCTGCCCAAAAGCGTAGGACGAAGTGCCTTGTCTTTTTTTTCAACATATTTTCTGGTTTGAATTACCGTTATAATTGTTGCATAAGTAGACGGACGACCGATACCGTATTCTTCTAACGCTTTAACTAAGGATGCTTCATTGTATCTTGGAGGCGGTTGTGTAAAGTGTTGCTTAGGTTCAACTTTCCTGCAAATAACTTTATCACCTTTTTCTAAATCAGGAATTTTTGCATCAGAGTCTTTTTCGTCTTCTTCCGCGTCGTTATAAAGTGTTAAAAATCCGTCAAACATAATTTTGCTTGTTCCGGCTCTTAGTGTGTAATCTCCAGATTGAATTTCAATTGTTTTGTTTGCAATTTCTGCGGGAGCCATTTGGGATGACATAAATTTTTCCCAAATAAGTTTGTACAATTTGTATTGATCATTATCTAAATATTTTTTTATACTTTCAGGTGTTCTTTCAGGGTAAGATGGTCGAATTGCTTCGTGTGCGTCCTGAACATTTTGCTTACCTTTTACATAAATATTAGGTTTTTCAGGATAATATTTTTCTCCGTAATTTTGTAAAATAAAATCATGCGCCATATTCTGTGCATCATCTGATACCCTGACGGAGTCTGTTCTCATATACGTGATTAAACCGACCGGAGTTCCGTCAAGCTCTATACCTTCGTATAGTTTTTGAGCTACTTGCATTGTTTTTGAAACTCCGAAACCGAGTTTTGATGAGGCTGCACGTTGCATTGTTGAAGTTATAAACGGTGCTGTAGGTTTCCGTTTTGTAGTTTTTTTGGTAACCTTTTCAACTTCATATTGTGTGTCTGGTTTTGTCAGATAATCAACAATTTTTTGAGCTTCTTCTTTGTTTTTAATTGTTTTTTCAACTGTTTTATTTTTAATTTTTGACAGTTCAGCCTCAAATAATTTCCCGTCTTTATCTAAGTTTGCGTGAATTGACCAATATTCTTGAGGAATAAATTTTTCAATTTCTTCTTCTCTTTCACAAATCATTCTCAAAGCAACAGATTGAACTCTGCCTGCCGATAAGTTACGGTTTCCTATTTGTTTCCACAAAACCGGACTTAACTTAAAACCTACGAGTTTATCCAAAATCTGTCTGGTTTGTTGAGCTTGAACCATATCCATATCAATAGGACGCGGATTTGCAACAGAATTTTTTACCGCTTTTGGAGTAATCTCGTTAAATACAATACGATAAATCTTTTCATCAGGCACTTTGAGAACTTGTCTGACATGCCAAGCTATCGCCTCTCCTTCACGGTCGGGGTCGGCTGCAAGGTATATTTTATCCACTTTTTTTGCTAATTCGTTTAGTTTGGAAACAACCTTTTGTTTACCAGGAATTATTTCAAATTTTGGTTCAAAATTATTATTAACGTCAAATCCGAGATTTTCGGTTGCAGAATCTTTCGTCGGCAGGTTTCTGATATGCCCGTAACTTGCCTCGATTTGAAATTCTCCTCCGAGAATTTTTTTTATAGTTTTTGACTTAGCCGGTGACTCGACTATTACCAATGATTTTTCTTTAGTTTTAGTTTTTGTTTCTGCCATTTATATATTTAACCTTCTTTTGTCAATACTCTCTTTTTGACTTTCAATTAGTTTCTCTTATACCTATCTCCGTCGCACTGTTTTATTATGCCTTTAAGCTCCATTGTTGTCAAGTTGATTAGCAAATCATCAAATTTTAAACCTGTTTCTGATAACAGCTCATCAATTCCTTTTTCTTCTATTTCAAGGCTTGAGTATATTTTTTCTTCTTCGGTTGTAAGCATCGGAAGCGTTAATTGATCACCTTTGATTTCTTTTTTTACTTCCCAATTTAGTGCGTTTAGAATATCCGAACTTTCCGTAACCAACGTAGCTCCGTTTTTTAATAATTTATAAATACCTTCCGTATTAGGATTTGAAATAAGTCCTGGTATGCACATCAATTCTCTGCCTTGCTCCAAAGCTAAATTAGCGGTTATCAATGCTCCGCTTTTTAATGATGCTTCTGCAACAAGAGTACCGTATGATAATCCTGAAACTATACGGTTTCTCTGAGGAAATCTGAATTTTACGGGTTCAAAAGTCGGATAATATTCTGTTACGACTGCTCCATATCCGTTTTCAATATTTTGGTATAAAGTTTTGTTGCTTGTTGGGTATGTGTAGTCAAAGCCGCTTGCGATTACACCAATTGTTTTTAAATTGTTCTCTATTGCTGAGGTATGAGCGACGGTATCAATCCCTGATGCAAGTCCTGAAACTATACATATATCGGTGTTGCATAATCCGGAAATGATTTTGCGTAAACTTTCTCTGGCATTAGTGCTGGCTTTTCTTGAACCAACTACGGCAAGTGTTTTTTGCAAGTTACATTCAAAAAATTTTCCTTTATAATATAAAACCGCAGGTGGATTATCAATATTTTTAAGCATTTTTGGATAATTCTCATCTTCAAATGTCAAAAAATTAATTCCGCGAGTTTCTACATCCGTGAATGTTCGGTCGATATCTGTTTTGTCACGTTCTCTTAAAAAGTTTTCCGCTTTTTTTACGCTAAGACCTTCTATTTTTTGTAGTTGTGAAGTAGTGGCATTAAAAGCTTTTTCGATATCTCCAAAGTGGTTATACAGTGTCAAAATGAAATCACTACTAAGTTTTTCAATTGATGAAAATGCAATCCAGTACTTATTTTTCAAAATTTAATCCCTCTTAGCTGTTTATTTTTGTTTTGATACCGGAAATCAATTTATTAATGTTATCTTTTTCTTCTTGCGGAATATCAAAATTTATATAATCCTCGAAATATTCCAGCGCATCTTCATAATCTCCTCTTGCCATAAACAAAATAGCTGTCTTTTTATAAGCCAATGCAAACTTATTATTGGTAGCAATCGCTTTTAGAAAATTTGAAATTGCTTTGTCTATTTCATCATTTGCTTGATATGCTTCAGCAAGATAGTAATAAATCCATTCATTATCTTGTTTATATTCTAATACATTTTCAAGGTTTTCAATAGCCGAATCATAGTTTCCAAATTCAAAATAAATTCTTGCCAAATCGTAATAAGCATCATAATTGTCAGGTTGTTTTTCTAAAATATAAACAAGTTCATCAATAGCTAAATCTCTTTTTGCATCATCTATATAAAATCTTGCAAGGTAGTGTCTGAAAATTAAATCATCAGGCAACATTTCGATTGCATAAGATAAGATATTTATTCCTTCTCCTAACCTTTTTTGTTTGTAATAAATATCTGCCAAATTTATATAGCATTGCGGAATT
>CAMGGL010000050.1 GCA_946055575.1 uncultured Candidatus Melainabacteria bacterium | reverse complement strand
ATTACATAATACTAACTAGTTAATTCATTACCTATATTACATAAAGAGAAAGTAATACGGCTGAAACCTACAAATAGATTGAAGAAATATCAAAAGCATTATTAAATAATACATTTTCAAATTACTTAACAAATGGAAATCGTTGCTTTGTTTCATGTTCAACAGAATGCTTTTCATCATTAAGTATCAAATCTAATTCTCTATTCTTATCTTTAGCTTTTACAAGCCTCATTGCTTCAAGTAAACAGTATGCACCTTGTTGAAAATTCTGTATTAGTGTTTGCAGAAATGATTGTGCTTCTGATGTATTCAAAGCATTGGTTTCAGTATTACTATGTTCAACATTTAATATTGGTTTATCTTTCTTTCTTGCCATAGCCGCATTATAGCATGCTCATGGTATAATTAACAGTACAAGAGGTAAGTATGACAGATAAGATTGCAATAGGACAATGCAGGGTTTCAAAAGGTTGTTCTGAAGAAATATCAAATTCATTACTTAGCCAACAGGCTGAAATCAGAACATTGGCTGAGAAATTAGGTATTAAAGAAGAGCAGATAGACTGGTTTATTGAAAATGAGGCTCGTTCATCTTACCAAGATAGAGCAAACTGGGCTTTATTTGACAACAAGATAGATGAGGCTTGTAACAATGACAATATAGCTTATTTTCTCTCTTATTCGCAAGAGAGATTTTGTCGTAATTCTAGACGTTCAAAGGCATATAAAGATAAATTAAGAAAAGCTGGTATAGAAATTCGTTTTGTTAATGGAGATGTTGCAGACCCCAATAGTGATAGCGGTTTCTGGCAAGAAGGAATGCAAGAACTGGCTGCAGAGGGATATAGTAGAAAAGTGGCTTCCGATACATTAAGAGGTTGTAAACAAAATGCACGAACAAGAGACCCAGAAACAGGTTATATATACAAGAATGGGGGTTCTACACCATTCTGGCTCATGCCAAAAAAGAAACAAATAGGAATGGATAAATATAATAAGCCTCTTGAAAAGACGATTTGGGTTGAGAATACAACAGTTTATACTGTTACAATTGAAGGAAAATCTGTATCTAAAACTATGTGGGAATGGGGGAAATATATCTTCCTTGAACTTCGTCTAAAACAAGGTAAGTCTTATGGAGAAATTGCCAATTTTGTTAATGAAATAGGATTACCAATTGCACGTAATAGTAGTTTAGCAAGAGATAATACGTTATCCGAACAAGTTAAGAATGAATGTATATATGGCACATCTGTTTACAACAAACATTATTACGATAATAATCATCCTAAAGGTAGCTTAAAGCCAGAAAGTGAATGGATTATTGAAGAAAATGCAATGCCTGCACTTATTACTAAAGAACAGCATAAACAGTTGCTAGAGATGAATAAAAAGAAAGCACGTAAAGTAGGTAATACATCTGCTAATACAAAGAATGATAAGTTATTGGTTAATATTCCAGATAAATTCTACTGTTCTCATTGTGGTAGCAAGATTATTTCCTCCGGGAAATATTATGTATGTTCTGAGTACAATAGTCATGGCAAGCAAGGGTGTGGTGCTTCAAGTTTTCATGTTAATAGTGATTGGTTAGACTCAAAAATAGAAAAGGAAATTATACATCTTATACTTGATGAAAATACAATTAAGACAATGTATGACTTATATGTTAAATCAAATAACTCTGCAAAGATTAGTATTGATAAAGACGGACAACTTGATATAGTTCATATAAACAAGACTCTCAAGCAAAAGAAGATAGAAGAAACTAATCTATTAAATGCTATCGCAAGTGGCAATATCGCAGGAGCTGCACTAAAAGTTACATCTGATAAACTTAATCAGGTATCACAGGCAATACAGCAATTAGAAGAACTTATAACTAATCAAAACAAGCCTCAACAGTATAGGATATTAACTTATGATTACTTCAAACAGTTATGCCATAACGGTTCTAAGGTATTAACCCATAGTTCCTTAGCTGAAAAAAGAGCATTTGTTGAAAAGTGCATAGAGTCTGTAACCCTTGACCCAGTTAGAAAAGCTGTCAATGTGAAGTTTAATATAAATCCGTTTTGGACGTCTTTGGAAAACCATAATAAGACTAAAAAACTGGAAGTATCTACATTTGATACTTCCAGTGAAATGGTTGCGGGAGCTGGATTTGAACCAACGACCTTCGGGTTATGAGCCCGACGAGCTACCAGACTGCTCCATCCCGCGTTATTTAATTGTCACATTGAGAGAACTTCCTCAATACCTATATTATCTCCCCTAAAAATAAAAAATCAAGTCCTACAATTTTGCATTTATATACCAAATTACGTTAAAGTGCTTCCAACAGAAATTACCCCCGAACCACTACTTGTAATTCACTACACACGTTATTTTGTAAAAAACATTGGGGCAATTCTCGCCCTATTGCAGATTAAAAAAGAGGTTAAGGATAAACCTTACCTCTTTTTTAACTGGACTATTTGCATCGCTGTCCGAACTAAATAAATATTCAAGAATTCATATTGATACAAGAAAATGTATTTTTTATGTAGTTTTCAATTTAAAACTTGTTGCTTAATTTTTTTCTTAATTCATCGCAATCAATTTTATTTTTGCGAACATATATAAGAAATTTTATTTCTTCAAGTGTTAAATTTTTTTCTATAGTATACTCCACACCATCTTGCTCAAGAGATTCAAATTCTTGTAATAATTTTTGTATTTCTTCCATATTTTCCATATTTATTTTATCCCACGCGCATAAGACAAATTCAATTTTGATTAAGCTGTTTTTTATGCCTTTTTTCTTGCCATTTTTTAAATCTTTGTACATTTTCCGAATTGCTATAAAACTTTCTCGCTCCTTCTAAAAATGTAATAGCAAGTTCTTTTATTACATCATTAGGTATTTTTTCTGGGTTTATTTTTACACCCGCAGTATTTTTTGTTTTATTCATAACTTTCTCCTTTTTTAGAAAAATTCATATTTAACAAAACACTACAATTGTAGTATAATTCATTTGTTCATTTTTAATTATGAACTTTACACTAGCAAAATTTTGCATCCGTTTATTATTACAGACTTGGGAAAAAGAAAGCGAGGCTTTATGTAAAAAGATTAATTCGAAATATTAAATAGCAATACAATTGAATAGAAAAAAACAAAATCTGTAATACGTTTGAATTTACAGCAAGAGAATTATGAAAAAATGAGGTCGAATATTGTTAGTATTGCAATAACTAATCCTGTTACAAATAAAATACAGGCTAACGTAAAACCTATAGAAAATATTATATTGTAAATATTAATAAAAATCTTAGGTATTGTTGTTTTGATGTTTAATTTAAAACCGGGAAATTTTTTTTCAATGATATATTTTCTAATACAAATTTCTAAAAAAGTGAGTATTAAAATATATAAAAAAATAATGATACAATAACACATTACAAAAAATTCAATTCCACCAGATGCTATAGCATCATTAGGACCCGGAGGAGAATAATGAGTATTACTATTAGCAATTATAGAATATATAACAACCATACTCCATAAAGCTGAAATATTAGCAAAAAAATATTTTCTAAAATCCAGAATTTTCATAATGCAATGTTACTACAAATACAAAAAACAACAGGAGAAATTAAACATGTCAAATTTTAAAAATGCATATAATTTTATAACAAATAAACAAGCACAAGCTGATTATAATAATGAAATTGTACATAAAACTTGGTATTATCAAAAGAAATTCGGTTTTGAAATCAGCCCAATACAAGGACACGAATTTTGGAATAATGAAGCAGATGCCTTTAAACATGCGTTTCTTAGTGCAGATTTATATTTTAAGTATGGAAACCTAAATAGTCTTTTGGGTGGGATTTATCACGAATATCAAACTCCAAATAATCCTCAGGGAGAGTGGAATATGGATTCTTGGAACAATAATCAGGGGCGTGAAATTGCAAAGGAAATTCAAAAAGAATATGGTGATAATTTTATGAAATTATCTCAACAACAACGTGATGATATTATTGCTGTAAAAGTTGTGAACAGAATGCAAAGTGGGAAACTTATAACCAATCCGAACGACAAAAGACAATATAAAGGTCTTCCAGAAACTATTGTTAATTCTGCAACAGCAGGACAGAAATCAAAGTTACCATTCACTCCCACGCGAAGTATCGGCGGAGTAAAAAACGGACACACACTTGGTTTTGCCACAGATATTGATATTAATCAACTTGCGCAACAATTAGGACTACAATCTTTGAATATGGGAATTCCTCAACAAGCTCAACCTCAACAACAGTCAGGTTTATTTGGTTACATAAATCCACTAACGGGAAGTAATCACATATACACACGTGAAGAAGTTGGTGCGATGTCAAGTGATGAATTTGCTAAACATGAAAAAGAAATTGACGCTCAAACAAAAACATTTAATGGTTTAATGCCAACTAATGGAGATTTGCAACGCGAAGCCTTGACAGGCGGCGGAGTTGTATATGTAAATTCTTATACTCGTTCTGACGGTACAGAAGTTAAGGGGTATTATCGCTCAAAACCAAGATTTTAAGTTACTAACAAGCTAAAAATGTAACAAATATTACAAGTGGGGTTTCTTTGGGACATTTGGTTTGTAATTAATTAGCCTGTGTTAGCCAACACGTTGGGGTAATAGCGATTTTTTACGAATTGACTGTAATGTAACGAAACTGCTCTTTTTGTCCACTTTTCGTCACCCAAAATATAGTTTTTCGGACACTTTTGAAATCTGTTTTTGCCATGTTTAATCGCTGTGTTTTGCTTTGTGTTTGAATTGTTATGGTTTTTCGGACACTTTTGAAATTGGTTTTTGAGATGTTTAATCGCCATGTTTGGCTTTGTGTTTGAGTTATGCCCGCTTCCCTTAGTCTGAGAGTCGGGGTTTTGAAAAGTCCGAAATGTCCGGTTATTAGGACGAAAATGTCCGGTATCTTTCTATAAAATTTTATAAAATCGCTAAGTTTCCCTATTATACTTGAGTTACAGCCAAGTGCAAAAAGCGGACATTTTGTGCAATTTACCAATCAGAATTTATACTAAACTCGGAAGAAGCCCGCAAATTGTGCCTTTTAGAATTTTATTTAATTTGTATATTTTCATAATATTTACCCCTAAGTCGGAAGTAATTTTTCTAGTGGGAAATCGCTTCCCTGACTTTATTTTTCAAATATTTTATTGAAATAAATTCCAAAACTTATGTATGACTTTTCTAAAAGTATGTGTAAAAAATATCGGATTAATTTTACCCCTCAAAGACGGAAGCAGAATTGAGAGAAAATAGCAGGTTTTTGCCAAAGAATAAATTCAAACCCTGTTTAAATTGTGTTTAAAAGGTGTTCAAAAGCAGTTTTATAAAATTTTTTGCTTAAAATTCAGATATAATCAGACACAAAACAACACATTTCCCCCTCAAACACTTCCATTTTGAGAGAAAGCAGTCTAACATACAGTAGCTTTAATAATAAATAAGGATACGGTATGGCAGACATTAATAATAATGATATTTGGATTGATGTTGAAACATTAGCGAAACTCAAAAACATTACCCGTAGAGCTGTTCGGCTTGCACTAAATCAGAATAAATATGAATACAAAGTTGCAAATATTCGCGGTGGAAAAACATACAAAATAAAATTATCCACGGTTGAAGAAGAGCTTCAGCTTAAATATTTTCAGGAATATTATGACGATTATAAAACGTGTGAGAATGAAGTTATTGAACTATCTAATCTCAACATCAAACAAGAAAAACTAATCTCTGAAAATCAAAGAAAAATTGCACTTGCAAAATATGATCTGATTTATGCTTGGCTCGAATTTAGGAAAGAATTCAAGCGGGATAAATTGAAAACTGGTGGCAACATCCCTGATAAAGAATTCCTGCAATTATATAATACAGGGATGTTTCAGGAAGAGATTTTCAAAATATTGGGTAAAGTCTCAATCGGTTCGCTATATCGCTGGCGAGCACTTTTAGACTATAACAAAGATTGGACGGCACTTGTCGGGCAATATAAATATTCAACAAGAAAAGAATATAGAACAACTTTAAATGAAGAACAAATAAAAATATTTATACAGATTTTGCTCTCCCCAAGTGCATTTTCAATAGGTAAAGCGATTTCATTAACCAAGCATATTTTAAAAGAACGCGGTCAGGAGATTTTACCTAAAGATATTACATTCAGGCGGTATGCGGAATGGTTCAGAGATAACAATTTTGACAAATGGACGCTTGCCAGAGATGGAGAGAAAGCACTTAAAGATAAAGTAAGTCCGTTTATAGTAAGAAACGCAGCACTTTTAAAAGCAGGGCAAGTGCTTGTGGCAGACGGGCATACGCTCAACTTCCAAGTAATAAATCCGTTCACAGGCAAACCCTGCCGTGCAACTTTGCTTGGGTTCTTGGATTGGAAGTCGGGTGGACTTGTCGGGTACGATATTATGCTTGAAGAATGTACGCAAAATATTGCATCTGCTTTAAGAAATGCCATCTTAAAAATGGATCATATCCCTGAATACGTTTACCAAGATAACGGCAGAGCATTCAAGAGTAAATTTTTTAACGGGGATAAAAAGTTTGAGGAATTAGGTTTTACAGGAGTCTACAACAAACTCGGAATAAAGCCTGTCTATGCCACTCCATATAACGCTCGGGCAAAAGTCATTGAGCGTTTCTTTTTAGATTTTCAGGAAAGTTTTGAGAAGCTGATTCCGAGTTATATCGGCACAAGCATTGAAAATAAGCCAGCATATTTGATGCGAAACGAAAAGTTGCACAAAAATATCCACGAAAAATATAGTTTCACTCCAACTATTGAACAAGCTCTTAAAATGATAGATAAATGGCTTGAATTTAAGCATTCTCAGCCCTGCCCAAATGCAAAAGATAAAACAATTCAAGAAGTTTTAAACGAAATTGAAAAACAAAATATTGACGAAAACTCGCTTGACGATTTGATGATGGCGCAAGAGATTAAATCAATCGGCAGGAACGGAATCAGGTTTTTGAAGGCAGATTATTTTGATGAGGCACTTTATGGAATCAAAGAAAAAACGCTTATAAAGTACAGTTTGTTTGACCTTTCATATATCAAAGTTTATTCAATGAAGGGCGAATTCATATGTAAGGCAAACCGCATAACCGAAACTCACCCGCTTGCCTATCAAATGGGCAATATTAAAGATATTGAGGACTATAAACAAAAGATTGAAAAACAGCAAAAGCTTCGCAGGAAAACAATTAAGGCAGTTCGCGAGCATTTTAATTTAGAGGATATGGATTATCTTGAAAAAGAACTAATGCAAAATATTCGCTTGCCTGAGCCCAAGCCGATTAAAGAAATAACAGTGCAGCCTGAACAAAAAACAGAACCAAAGGCGAAACAGGATTTTGAGCCAAAAGTTAAAACCTCAATCGTTGCAAGACCGATATTTAAATCTTCTTATGAACGCTACGAATGGCATATGCAAAATGGATGTATCTGCCCTGAAGATAGAACTTGGCTTGCAAATTACATAAAATCAGACGAATACAAAGAAATATACGGAAAGGAGCAATAATGAAAAAGGTCTTCGTGAAAACAAACAATGTAAAGCGGTTTATCACAATGATGAACAACTTGCAAAACCGGGCGGAAGGAGTTCCGGGGATGGGCTTGGTTTATGGTGAGCCGGGGTTAGGCAAAACTCAGGCTATAAAATGGTGGGCATTTAAAAACGATGCGATTCTTATCCGCTGTAATCAGATGATGTCCGCAAGATGGCTTTTGAAAGAAATTCTTGATTATATGTCGGAAATCAAGCCTTATTCCATATCAGATTCTTTTAATGAGGTTATACGGAATCTTATTCTGACACCTCGGGTTCTTATAGTTGATGAAGTTGATTATCTGACGATGGATAAAAATAAATCAATAGAAATCTTAAGGGATATTCACGACAAAACTAACGTTTCTGTTGTTTTGGTTGGTATGACAAATGCTCATTCAAGACTCAAAAAGTTCAGCCACCTTTATGACAGATTATCTGAAATTGTTAAGTTTGAAAGATTTTCCAAATCAGATATCAAAACAATTGTAAAAGAGCTTTCTGAAATTGAATTGACAGATTGTGCGATTAAGTACATTTATTCAAATCTCAATAGATTCAGACAAATTGTAAAAGTAATAAACAAAGCTGAAACTATCGCTAAAGCAAACGGATTAAGTTCGATAGACGAAATATTAATAAAGGAGGCGATACAAAATGAAACAGAAAATTCTCAAACTGATAAAGATTCTGAATAAGTTTACTATAGATGATATTTTATCTATGGATGATTTTGGGGAAAAAGAAGTTTCAGAAATATTGTCAGAATTGGAAAATTCAGGAATAATTAATAAAATTTCCAAAGAAGAATATATTTATTTTCCAAATGGAAAAGCAGAAGCGCAGACCTCAAACAGATTACATAGTTTGAATATAGAAAAAAGAAAAGATTTAACTGATATTAAAACATTATTTTCCAAAGACGAAGAGCAAGAAGTCTATGAAAATGCATCACCAAATGCAAAACGCAGAATTGTTAAATATTATACTATCCTAAAAATTGCAAGCCAGTTTGATAATCGGTGTATTGAGGCATTTTTAAAACAATTTTCAAAAGAACACCCTGAGTACAAAATATCGCCATCGACTTTTTACAGAATCCGTCTAAAATATGCACAATACGGTATAAGAGGACTTATCCCAAACTATGCACCTGGAGCACAAAGTGCCGTACCACCTGAAATGTACGATGAATTTAAGAATATGTACCTTAAACCCAACGCTCCATCAGTAAAAGAATGTGTAAGACAACTCGCAAATACTTACGATAAAATGTCTGTTCCTACACCACAATGTTTTAGACGGCTGCTTAATAAAGAGTTTACCCCGGAGCTTGTTGCACAAATGAGAGAAAAATCGTATCGGCTGCCGGATTTGAATTTTTCGCAAGAAGAAAAACTCAAGATTGATGAAATTTCAAATAAATCTTATGAAAATTTTATAGACGGCGCTAAAGCATATTTAGAATATCTTGCAAAACTCAGACGAACTCAGGATGTTCAGGTAAAAATAAATGCAGTGAGGCTGCATATTATTCCGTTTTTTAAGAATTACAAGTTTTCTGAAATCAGACAGGATGTTGTTTTTAGCTTTCAAAATAAAAAGATTTCAGAAGGATATTCAAGAAAATATTTAATAATTTATTCAAAAGAACTTGAAATTATTATTAAAAAATATTCTGATAAAAATAAATTCAACTTAAATTTTTCAACTCCGCAAAAATATAAGGAACATAAGATTTTAACAAAAGATGAAATTAATAAAATAACCGAAAAATATTCGCAGCAACTTTGGATTTTGTGTTTAGGGATAACACCTATGGAGTTGTATAATCTTGATTTTAGCGATATAAACTATGACGAACAAACTGTTCTAATTTGCAGTTCAAAATATACAATTTATAACCATCACCACAAAGAAAATCTGGACAGAATTCTTTATATCCCTGATATTTTGTTTAATAAAATTCCTAAACATCAAAAAGGACAAGTATTTTTAAAGGTTAATGTGCCAAACTATGATACGCTTATAAATACGCATGTTTATTTATCTCTTAAACACAATATTCCTCTAAATGTTATATGTAAAAATATAGGATATACCTGCTTTGATGACTTTTTAAACAGATTTGATTTTGCGCTATCGCACGATTTTATTCATAAAATAAATATTTTTGATGGTATTTAAAATTGTTTCCTGTAAAAAAATGTAATTTTGCCTCAAACTTTCCTGTAAAAAAGTGTGAAAATGTATTGATTTTTCCTGTAAAAAAGTGTAAAATTAAAACAAAAGAGGTGTTGTCATGCAAAGAACAGCCATTGAAAAACTAAAAAAATGGAAAGATAGAAAAGGTCATAAACCACTAATTATTGAAGGTGCAAGACAGGTTGGAAAAACCTGGCTTATGAAAGAATTCGGGAAACAATATTATGAGCAAGTTGTTTATTTGCATTTCGACAACAATCCTGAGCTTGCCGCTGTTTTTGAAAATGATTATAAAATTCCGCGTTTAATAGAATCTTTTGAAATTTTATCAGGCATAAAAATAAATCCTGATAATACTTTAATAATTTTTGACGAGATTCAAGAATGTCCGAGAGCATTAACATCGCTCAAATATTTTAACGAAAATGCACCGGAGTATGACATTGTAGCAGCGGGAAGTTTGCTTGGACTTATCCACCACGAGGGAACAGGCTTCCCTGTCGGGAAAGTTTCATTCTTAAATCTTTATCCGATGGACTTTTTTGAATTTGCAAGAGCTCTGGGAGAAGAAAGATTTATTGAATTAATTGAGAAAAAAGACTTCCAAATGATAAGCATATTTAAAAACGAGTTTGAAAAACTTGTTAAAATGTACTGTTATATTGGCGGTATGCCGGAAGTTGTTCAGGATTTTATAAATAATCGTGATTATAAGAGAGCCAGAGAGATACAAAAAACAATTCTTGCTTCTTATGAAAATGATTTTTCAAAACACGTTCCAGCAAATACAGTTGAAAAAATAAGGATGCTATGGCAAACAATTCCGTCACAGCTTGCAAAGGAAAATAAAAAATTTATATATAGTGCAATAAAAACCGGCGCCAGAGCAAAAGAATACGAACTTGCTCTGCTTTGGCTAAAAGATGCAGGACTGGTATATCAGGTTAATCGAATTAAAAAGCCGGATTTACCACTAATTGCTTATCAGGATTTTGAAGCGTTTAAACTGTTTGTTGTGGACGTCGGTCTATTATCTGCTTTAACTAATTTAGATGTAAAAACAATTTTAGAAAAAACTCAAATTTTTGAAGAGTTTAAAGGTGCAATTGCAGAGCAATATGTTTATCAGCAATTAAAAAGTGCCGAGGATGATATGCCGATTTATTATTGGTCAAACGATTCAAGCCGCAGCGAAGTTGATTTTGTGGTTCAACTTGACGGATATGTTATTCCGGTTGAAGTAAAAGCAGAAAAGAACTTAAAAGCAAAGAGTTTAAAGAACTTTATTCAAGATTATAAATCCGAAAAATCTGTTCGGACTTCACTTGCTGATTATAAATTGAACGATAATAATTTATATGATATTCCGCTTTATGCCATTGGAAAGATTGAAGCTATTGTTGAATAATTTGTTTAATATTATAAGTCATCTGTATTTATCAAAACTCCTTCTTTTCTAAAATTTGCGTTTTCATTCCCATAACCCAGAGAATTAGCAATAACTCTTGCATTCCCGAGCCTGTAATCAACTGAATTATGAATGTGACCGTGGCACCACAATTTTATATTGGAATTTCTTTCAAACAAGTATTCTAGATTACTTGCAAACGCTGCACTTAATAAATCGTTTTTGTATTCTTCAGAAATGCTTTTTAAACTTGGTGCATGGTGAGTTGCTATAACTATTTTTTTATCTTTGTATTTTTGACAAGTTTTTTCAACAAAATTAATGCTTTTCTTATGTAGTGCTAATTGTTCTTCTGTGGAAAT
>CAMGGL010000049.1 GCA_946055575.1 uncultured Candidatus Melainabacteria bacterium | reverse complement strand
ATATTATAAATCTCAAAAACATATTGATGAAGCATCACTTATTAAGTATCTGGTCTCTTTCCGTTCAGAATATCATTTTCATGAAGAATGCTGCGAAATGATTTATAAACGATTATATGATTTATTAAACGAAAGTGATGAACTAATGGTTTGCGCATTGTACACACGTCGCGGGGGAATTGATATTTGCCCTGTCCGAATAAGCAAGAATTGTAGAATTAAAGACGCAGAAATTTTGGTTGACATAACAAAATATGCAAGATGCGGAGTTAAACAGTAAATGAACAACCGAGAATTTGGGAATAAAGGAGAAGATTTAGCTTGCGAATACCTGACAAAAAACGGGTATACAATTGTTGAACGAAATGTTCATTTCTCAAAATTATGCGAAATTGATATTATAGCAAAATTTAAAGACAAATTCATATTCATTGAAGTAAAAACAAGAAAAACAAACAATTTCGGGACTCCAATGGAAGCAATTACAAAAGCAAAATATAACAATATAAAAACCGGCGTATTATCTTATATTCAAGAAAAAAACATTAAAAAATACCAAATTGACGTTATCGGAATTACGCTTTATCCGAGTTTAAAAATTGAGCATTTAAAAAATGTTTCTTTATAATTTTTATAGTAGAATGTAGATTAGGGGGTAAAACAATGTTGACAGGACCTTTTTTAGACAGGAATTGGATGGGACAAAATCCTGATTATAATACATCAGATATAGTAATGCTGGGAATGCCATTTGACGGCACGGTTTCGTACCGTCCCGGCTCTCGTTTCGCACCGGAACAAATCAGACTTGCAAGCTGGGGATTGGAAGAATATTCACCTTACTTTGACAAAGAATTAACTGACGTAAACTTTCACGATGCGGGAGATTTAGAATTTCCTTTAGGTAATACATATAAAACCCTAGAACAAATTAAAAATAATGTTGAAGAAATCTATCGCGACGGGAAAAAAGTTTTTGGAATAGGCGGAGAACATTTAGTTACACTTCCAGAAGTTCAAGCAGCATCAAAATTCTATAAGGATTTAGCAGTTGTTCATTTCGATGCACACACAGATTTAAGAGAAGAATATCTGGGGGAAGAAATGTCGCATAGTGCGGTAATCCGTCATATCTCAAAATTTGTAAAACCTGAAAATATTAAACAAATAGGTATACGTTCCGGAAAGAAAGAAGAATGGGACTTTATGGCAAAACATAACACCTTATGCAAGAATTTTGAAGACTTAGATTGTTTAAAAGACAAAAATATTTTTATAACTGTAGATTTAGATTGTTTAGATACTTCAATTATGCCGGGAACCGGGACGCCGGAAGTCGGAGGAATGACATTTAATCAACTGATTGATTGGTTCAAATATCTGAGAAATTTCAATATTATCGGAGCAGATGTTGTGGAGTTAGCACCTGATTACGATACATCCGGAGCGTCTACGGCAGTTGCCACAAAGGTTATTCGTGAGCTTTTAATGATTATGTAGGAGTAAAATCTGTATGATGACTGATATGTCGGTAGAAAAACGTATTGAGTTTCTAAAAGAAGAAATCAATAAAAGTAATTACAAATATTATGTAGAAGAAAATCCATATTTAAGCGACTTTGAATATGATAAAATGTTTGCGGAATTAAAGGATTTAGAAAATCAATTTCCGCTGTTAAAAACACCTGACAGCCCAACACAAAGAGTAGGCTCTATTAGCGAAAAATTCTTCTCGCACAAACATAAATACCGGTTATACAGTCTTGATAACACCTACAATTATGAAGAACTGACAATTTGGTACGAAAAAATTTGTAAAAAATATGAACAGAATTTGGAATTAGTTTGCGAATTAAAAATTGACGGACTAGCGATTGCATTATCTTATGAAAACGGATTATTTGAACTTGGAGTAACTCGTGGCGACGGGATTACCGGTGAAAACATTACACAAAATCTAAAAACAGTAAAAGCAATTCCTTTGAAATTATTTGAGCCAAAAACTCTTGAAGTTCGCGGAGAAATATATATGCCAAAGACCTCCTTTGAAAAACTTAACGAAGAAGCTCTAAATAAAGGAGAAAAAGTTTTTGCAAATCCGCGTAATGCTGCCAGCGGCTCGTTACGACAATTAGATTCAACTATTACGGCAAAAAGAGATTTATCAATGTTTACGTACACGGGAATTTTTGAAGATAATCTTGAAAAAGATATAAAAACCCACTATGACGGAATGTTGAAACTCAAAGAACTCGGATTTAAAATTAACCCAAACATCAGACTGGTCAAAGATATTCAAGGCGCAATAGAATATTGTAAAGAATGGGAAAACAAAAGATTTGACCTAAATTACGCAACAGACGGAGTAGTTATTAAAATAAACAATATTGCAATACAAAAAGATTTAGGCTTTACCGCACGAGCTCCAAAATGGGCAACCGCGTTTAAATTTCCTCCCGAAGAAGTAACAACAAAACTTCTTGATATCGAATTAAATACAGGAAAAACAGGGATAATAACACCGGTTGCAGTACTTGAGCCTGTACAACTTGCAGGCAGCACAGTATCAAGAGCAAGCCTTCATAATTTTGATGAAATATCAAGGCTTGATATTAGAATAGGAGATACTGTTCTAATTAAAAAGGCTGCAGAAATAATACCAAAAGTTATTAAATGTATGGATACAAAAGAACACACAGCCCTGCCACAATACAAACCGCCAAAGACTTGTCCGTCCTGCGGTGCACCTTTAGAAGAAAGAGAAGGGGAAGTCGGATTGTATTGTACAAATCCTGAATGTTCACAATTGATGTGCGCCAAAATTGAATATTGGGCTTCAAAAGAAGCTATGGATATTGATTACGTTGGGCCATCAATCATAAAACAACTTTATGACAAAAAATTCATTTCAAGCCCTGCAGATTTGTATAAATTAACAATGCAGGATTTGACGCAAATGGATTTAATTAAAGAAAAATCCGCATCAAATATCTACAATTCAATTCAAAACAGTAAGACAAGACCGCTAAACCGCTTACTGACAGCTCTTGGCATCAGATACGTAGGCAAAGAAACCGCAGACATCTTAGCTGGAGAATTTGCATCTGTTGAAGATTTAACAACCGCCACAATTGAAGATTTAGCTTCAATCGAGGGAATTGGAGATATTATAGCGAAATCTATCTACGATTACTTCCATAATGAAAACAACTTAAAATTTCTTGAAGAATTAAAAGATTTGGGAATAAATCCAATGTCAAAACCAAAACCGAAATCTAACATTTTGGCGGGTAAGATTTTTGTACTGACAGGAACACTAAAAAATATGACAAGAGATGAAGCAAGTTCAATAATTAAATCGCACGGAGGAAAGACATCATCGTCAGTATCAAAAAAAACTGATTTTGTTCTTGCCGGAGAAAATGCAGGTTCAAAATTAGACAAAGCACAAAATTTAGGTGTTATAATATTGACAGAAAATGATTTTCTTGAAATGATAAATGGTAATAAGGAATAATCAGATGAAAATAATTCAAATTGACGGAATAAAAGGTTTAATATCAGCAGTATTTATTGGAGCATGTTTATTTGCGGGATTTGTTATATTCCCGGGATACTCTGCTATGTATCTTTGGAATCGATACTTGACAGCCGAATATATGTTCCCTGTTTTGAATTTATTTCAAGGGGTTTTACTTTGGGCGATTGTCGCTATTTCATATTGCATACTATCAAAAAAAGGTTTTGCCGTAAGCTTCAAAGAAACTCCCGAGTTAAGTGATGAAGAACTTGACAAGATTTTGCAAAGCGCAAAATTTGGACCAAGAATGCCTGTTATCCATAAAGTTATAAAATCAGAGAAAATTGAACTACCTAAAAAAGATAACGAACAAAATTATGCATCATCTCCAATGTCTTCAATTGAAAAGACTCAAAAGGAAAAAACTGAAGATGATATAATTTCAAAAATCAAATAGTGGTCAAATATTTTTTAAATAAAGGAGAATTAGTATGAAAAAATTTATCATGGCTTCACTTTTGTGTAGCGCAATAGTATCAATGCCCTTTGTTTTTTCAACAGCAGAAGCAATAAGCACCACAGACACAGATAAAAACAAAGGTTTTGTTAATGTTTCTTATACTGCGGAAAAAGAAGTTGCACCTGATACTGTAGAAGTTTCTATTGCAATTAAAACGTCCGACAAATTACTTATGCAAGAGGCAGTAAAGAAAAATAAAGAAATTTCGGATAAAGTTTACGAATACTTGAAAGGCTTTATATCTTCCGAAAACGGAGATTACATCAAAACCGCAAATTACTCGGCAAGCCCTACATATTCATACCAAAACGGCAAACGTGTTTTGAACGGATACGATGTTTCAAACAATATAATTATTCATACCAAGTATGTTGACAAAATATCCACAGCAATCGACAAATCAATTGCGCTCGGAGCAACAAATATTGACAGTTTGAATTTTAGCCTGTCAGATAAAGATAAATACTGTGCTGATTTACTATCAAAAGCTACAAAACAAACAAAACAAAGAGCTGATGTTGTAGCATCTGCAGCAGGTTCAAGTATTACAGGGATACGCAGTATTGACACTTCTTGCTCATTAAACAACTCACACAGACCTGTTTATTATAACTCGCTAATGGCGAAATCAATGACCGCTGAAGCTGCCGATGCTGCAGATGCAGGTGCGGGAGTTAACATTGAATCGGGAATTATTAAAGTTTATTCAACAGTAAATGCAAGTTATTATTTAAAATAACTAAAAATTTTCTTGAATAATCTCAATCATATCTTTCAATACAATATTATACGGAGTCGGAATATTGTGTTTTTTACCAAAATCAATAACGGTAGAGGCAAATATTTCGACTTCTGTTTTTCTGCCGGCTTCAATATCTTGTAACATTGAAGTCTTACCCTCCGGAAGCATTTTATTAAAACTTTTAAATGCCTCATCTATCATTGATTCAGTATTTTGAACACCCTCAGCCTGCGCAATCAGTCGAACTTCCTCCATAATTTTTTTAGAGAAATCCAGAAAATTTTTACTGTTTTGCATTTGTCCAAAAGTCAAATGCAATATCGCAGATGGTTGATTTGATGACACATTCAACATAAATTTTAACCAATACGCTCTAAGCATATCATGAGGGATTCTATATGTAACACCAACTTTTTCAAAAAATGCTTTGAGAATTTCAATATCCGAAGCGTCCGTCAATTGATTATCTTTCACTCCAAACACTATATCTCCGGCACCGTCATGAGTAATTATATTACCCTGCCTCATTGCGCTATGCCCGATAAAATAGGATATAAGAGTATGTTTCCAACCATAAGTTTTAGCAATTATTTCTTCGCTTGTTACGCCATTTAACAAAGACAAGATTATGGTATCATCTTTTACAAAATTCTTTATATTTCTGACTATATCAGCTAAACCGTCGTATTTTGTTGCAACGATTATCAAATCAGCTTTGAAATCAGTATTTTCAGGCAAAATATAATCTAAAATCAAAGGTTTACCATTAAAAACTTTTGGGGATTTTGTATATTTTTCAAGTCGATTTTTATCGACGAGTATTTTTAAAACTGCACTACTTTTTGATATTTTATCGGCATATATAGAGCCAACTGCGCCGATTCCGCATATTAAAACATTTTTTATTTCTTTCATAATACTTAATTTTATCACGCTAAAGTTCAATTATTAATATTTTTTACATTTTTTTAATTTTAGGCAATTTATTCAAATAAAAATACTTTATATAAATACGTGTTGTAGTGGATGAAATGGAAGTGTGGTCAGTCGGTGGGAATAGAATTATCAAAAATAAATTTAAATTCGGTAAATCTGCACCCGAGTGTGCAATTAAATAATAACAGACAAAAGATTAATTTTCTTGGTTTACAAAATCAAGATACATTCCAAAATAATTCTGTGCAAAAAAGGTATTCAGAAGCTGAAGTCCGTACTTTAATCAATAAAAATCCTGAGATAAAGCGAATTTTAGACGCCTATAAACTACCTTTAAATATCAATATTTCAGAATTAAACAACCTTATAGAAACCCACAGCAAGGATGTTAGTGATAATGCTGTTGCAATCGCAAAAAATCTTCCGGCATCGCTCAAGGCAAATGTCAACCTCAAAAACCTAAAAGATGCGGCGATTTTGCATGATTTTGGGAAAGTTCTAATTCCTGTTGAAATCCTAAACAAGACCACATCATTAACTAGAAAAGAACGGGAAATAATCAACTTACACTCCGAATTAGGCTATCAACTGCTGAAAAACACAGGTTTGAATAACGAAACTTTAAATTTAGTAAGACATCATCACGACAACAAATCTCCTGACAAAAGCTATATCCCTGACATCAATCTGCAAATTTTAAATCTTGCGGATAAATATTCTGCGCTGACCGAAGAAAGGGTATACAAAGGCAAATTCACGCCACAGCAGGCTTTAACCGTTTTATACAAGGAAGTCCAAAGCGGCGAAATTCATCCGTTTATTTTCAATGCACTCGTCAAAAGTGTTAGCGAACAGATATCCGAGCGAAATATTAAGAATTGTAACGCAAACTAAATAATTTTGGCAATTTTCATCGGGAAAAATTGTTTATATATATGTAAGGGATATTAAAGAAAAAGACACGGGAAAAATAAAGAAAAAGAAAGATTGTCTGATACAAAGTTTTAAAAATTGGGGAAAAAAATTTAGGGGAAAATAAAATCGAATCATCCATCATAATCAATCTTCTTGGGTGCTGAATATATTTCAGTGCCTTTTTTATTGCAAATAAAAACGGTGAGGGTTCACCGTTTTTTATATATTAAATATCAAACAATCTGTGAAGTCGTTGTTGAATGTCATCTTCATCAAGTTCTTCGGTCAACCTGTTTAGATCGATTGCCATTTGATAATAGTGCGCGGCATCATTAGTAAATCCCATTTCTTGGCTTGCTCTGCCGGCATTAAAGTAGGCGAGAGTGTAATTCGGGTTAAGCGAGATTGCTTCTTCAAAATATTCAAGCGCTTCTTCGGCATCAGATAAGCCGTCCAGATACAAAATACCCAAATTATTTTGTGCAAACTCGTTTTCAGGATTAATTTCAACGGCTTTGTGGTAAGCGACCAATGCTTCTTCCAAATAATCCTTTTCCCAAAGTGCGATACCGACTTTTGAGTAACCTCTAAACTCGTCAGGATTTAGCGTAATCGCATCACAATAAGCACGAATTGCTTTATCCAAGTCATAATCAGCCATGTAAATATCACCCAAAGCGATATATAAATCATAATTTTTTGGATCCAAAATTATGCCTGCCTGATAGGTTGAGATTGCCGCCTCAACATTTCCTTTATTTTCGGCATAAATTGAACCAAGCGCCTGACAAACAATGGAAGTCCATTCAGCATCAGGGTTTAGAGAAATTGCTTTTTGGTAGTGTTCAATTGCATCGTCATACAATTCCGCTTTAGCGTAGGCGTAGCCCAAAGAATTGTTAAAGAACGGGTTTTCAGGTTCATTATCAACCGCCAATTTAAAAGCGCTTATCGAGTTCAACTTATCATTTTTAGACATATAAAGATGACCGAGTTCATAATAAATTTGAGCGGTATTCACATCAAATTCAAGCAATTTTTCATAGCAATCAATAGTTTCTTCCGTATTTTCAGGGAAATACGTTTGTAAAATCGTTGCCAATTTCACCAAAATTTCGCGATTAAGCGGATTTGCCTCGAGGACTTTTCTGTAGCATTGCGCAGTTGTTTCAAAATCTTTATTTTTAAGAGCCAAATCGCCTATTTTGTTGTAGAAGTATTCGGTTTTGGTTGTTTTTGCGATTGCTTGTTTGTAAATTTCTTCGGCGGCGTCGTATTTTTTGAACTTTTCATAGAATTTTCCGACCGTATTATATGAGAAAATAGAAACATCACTTGCCATATTTTTGCAAATCATTTTCATGGTTGGTCTGTCCCATGCCAGCATGATGCTGCCTGTCAAAAAGTAGTAGAGAAACCCAAGATAATCTTTTGCGGTACCGTTTTGGGAATTTATTTTTTGCAAAATTGATTGAGATAAAATCATTCTTGGTCTGCCCGAATTTAGCGGATTCATTGAGATTGCAGACTTAAATTCTTTTTCTGCGGCTTGAAAATCTTGCGCCAATTGCATGAAATACCCTGTATAAAGGTGAGCGTCTTTATTTTTCGGGGAAAGAGAGATAGCGGTTTTGCATTGTTCAATAGCCGTCGCAACACTAATTTGTCCTTGTTCCCACATCAAAGCTGCCAAACGGTAATACGACTCAGGCAAGGTCGGGTCATATTTAACCGCATCTACATAATGTTCAACGGCTTCTTGCAAATCGTTATTACGTTGACCGATGAGATATTTTTCGTGAGCAACCCTTGCTTTTTCCAAAGATTCTTTTGCTCTCAATTTATTTTCTATACTGTCTGTACCTATCATCGGCATTAAAACTTGTTCTGACATTTTGAAGCTCCAATATACTATATTTACATGTAACTTCGGACGTGAATATTATATCTTTAATAAATATTAAAAACTTTCATCCGTTTGTACTAGATGAAAGTTTAAATATTTAGACTAATTATTAAAATTTTAATTAATTTGTTGCTCCAAAGTTTGGGGTTTCGTAGTTTATAGAGCACTTATCGTAAGGTAACAAAGCTTCTCCCGCTGTAGGAACACATTTCCCGTAAAGAGGTTCATTATAGTATTGCGGAAATTCATCTTTATAATCACCTATCAAGAATTTATATAACGCTGACCTTTTATTTTTAACAAGAACAAACTTTATATGGTCATTATAAGTTGCTGAGATTTTTTCTTTTAACGGAGGTAATATTTTAGCTTTATATAAAGCCTCATTATAAACACCCCAAGCGGCATGTTTTGCTCTATGATAAGAATAATAAGGTGAATATAACACTATATGATTTTCGACATACGCAACTCTTGTTTGCAAATAAGTCATGTCATACTCAGCCAATCCTATAGGAATAGCCTCACCTGTCGGAATGACCGCAAAAGCAAACACGCTCGGATAAATTTTATTTTTCGGATCATATTGAATTGTATGAGGGCGTTTTGGATTTTCTGCACCGTCTATATCAACATAGACCATAAAAAATTTCAAATCAAAATCAGTAGTCGGTGTCGGAATAACTGTACTTTGAAGGTTTTTATTGACTTTAGCCTCAATCATTCTTGTTATATAGAATTTCATGCCGTTAACAGCTACAATTTGCGGATTAATATTGCGCATATCAACGTCTTCTCTTGTCATATATGTCCACTGTTTTGTTGTCGATGAATTACTTAACACTTTAACCGGACTGCAGTTAGAAGATTCCGCGTTAATATATTTTACAAGTCCGGTACACATTTTATTAAAATAAAACTCTGCCTCATGTCCCTCTCGTATTACTTGCAGACCTTGTCTTTCAAAGGGGTTATCAGTTTCAGATGTCACAAGGTCATACACAGCAAGATTTAATGCGTCATAAGCTTGTGCATATCTAAGTCGAGCTTTTCGTTCTTGCACAACCTGTTGAGGTTTCAAAGCCATAAAAATTACAGCCAGCAAAATCGCAACCGTTACCAAAAATATCATTACTTCAACAAGTGTAAAGGCTTTTCTTGCTTTCATAAATATACCTCTTATTTGGAAATTTTCTTGGTAGTTTGCAAGTATGACCTTGCAACAGCATTAGGTACGGATAACTTACCCTCGTTATCAATAACTATTTCAAAGATATCAGGATTAGGGCAGCTATCGCTTGGCGCACAGTTTGGCAAGTTATCTTTACCGTTTACGTCAACCCTGATTGTTTCTTTACCGCTGGAAAAAGTACCTATCGGCATGTACCAATCTATCCCGTCTAAAGTAGTAAAATGAGGGCCTTCATCGTCTGAGCAATTAGGCTCTGTTCCTGTATTAACGTAGTATGCAAAAACCTTACAGAATTTTGTCTTACCTTTTGGGTATTCATTGTTAATTTTCTTTTCAGTCGGTTTATCTGCATCCTCTTTCAAATCACCGGTTTCATAATTCACCGCAGATTGAAGCATTTCATATACGGAATTAGAAGTTATATTATATGCTTTTCGAAACATTACCATGTTTGAATTTGGTCTTGCCTTAATCGTCGATAGAAATATCACAACCACCGCCGAAATAAGAGCCAGACATACCAGCATTTCTGCTAAAGTAAAAGCTTTTTTCATAATATCAATCCTTATTATTTTTTACTGCGTTCAAGTTTTTCTATTCTCTTAGTCAATTCTTTCAACTCAGCCTGTTGTTCATCAATCAATTTAGCTTGCGCGTCAATAGTTTCTTGATGTTTTTGAGTTATGTTTTTAAGACTAACAATATCTTCAGTAACAGTTTTCAATTTTTCAGAAATAGCAGTTACTTTGTTGTTCAATTCTTTTATCGCGTTCAACGCAGCATAGAACATTTCATCCCAGCGAATTGACAAATAACCATCTGAGTCAGCTTTCACAGCATCAGGGAACACTTTTTGCAAGTCTTGAGCCATAACCCCGACATGTGGAGTTTTTGTTACATCTTTTTTGAACGTAAAATGATAGAATTTCAGCTTGTTCAATTCATCCAATCCGCCCGTGTACTCATCCCCGACATTTTTCAATCGGATGTCAGAAGTACATCTACCACTCTGTATACGATACCAAGAAGGCTCAAGGCCCACAGGTGGACATATTTTTTGGTTATCTCCATGACCTGAACCACCTTTCCAACCACCTGGAGTAGTAAAACTATAATGACCAATTTGTGCACCTGGTGTACTTGCGGTCTTCATTGACATTGCAAAATCACCTGCACCTTTGTAATCGTCTGCCCAATTAGCTTCTGCAGTAGTAAGTAAATCTACAATTTGCCGATAATCATGATCATGTGAATATCGAGTATAGAACAATAATGGATAAAATCTTTCATTTGGTGAACTAAGAGCGTCAGCACCAACAAATGTAGCCTGACCAACAATAAGATTACCTGGAATGTATACAGTATCTGCTTTTGTGCCTAGTACAATAGTATTAGAATATTCTACCTCAACATCACTACCTATCGCTATAGAATTTGCACCTTTAGCCTTTGCGCCGTAACCAATAGCTATTGATTTTTTTCCTTCAGCTCGAGTACCCTTACCAACAGCTACTGCTCTATCCTGTGTTGTTTTAGAGTCATATCCTATAGCTACAGAATCAGTAATAGCTTTTACACCATAACCGACAGCTACTACATTATTAGATAGTGCATCAGTAGCTTGGGCGTCATAACCAATCACCACAGAATCTTCACGTACTTTTGCCCCATAACCAATAGCTATAGAATTTTTTTTAGGCGATGCTGCATACCCAATAGCAATGCTGTTCGTATTTTCAGCCTTTGCTGCACCTATTGCAATACTATTTTCACCTGTTGCATCTGCACCATAACCAACAGCTACTGAATTAGCTCCATTTACGGTATCAAACCCGATACCGACAAAACCTGACGGATTCAAACCGGAATAACTGTTATAACCAAATAACACGGAGTTTCTAGGGATACTGTCGCCCTCTTTGCGAATACCTACATAACCATTTGGGTAAACATTCATATACAGTCGTTGATTTTTACCGCCGATATACTCTGCAGCAACTTGACTATCCGTTTTTAATTTATCAAATACCTTGTTTGAACGTTCTCTTGAAACCTTTTTTGTAATCATTGGTGCCGTTGCCGCTAAAACAATAGTCACAATAAGCATTACAACCATCATTTCAGCCAGCGTAAATGCCGCATGTCTACTCTTTCTCATAACTTCCTT
>CAMGGL010000048.1 GCA_946055575.1 uncultured Candidatus Melainabacteria bacterium | reverse complement strand
ACAACTAAAAGAATTATATAATCTAAAAACATACACAAAAGAAGAAGTATTAAATATGTGCAGAAAATATGCAGAAATTTTTAGACCTTATGTATGTTTTGATTGGCAAGAAATGTTGCAAAATTCAAGAAAAGACAACCAAACAATTTTATTTGAAGGTGCACAGGGCGTAATGCTTGATGTTGATTTTGGAACATATCCTTTTGTAACAAGCTCTAATCCGATAGGCGGCGGAGCTGCTGTCGGTTCAGGTTACGGACCTAAAATGATTGATGAGGTTATCGGGGTAGCAAAAGCATACGTAACAAGAGTGGGTGAAGGACCGTTTGTAACCGAACTGACTGATGACATCGGAAAATCAATTCAAGATATCGGACACGAATTTGGAGTAACGACAGGTCGCCCAAGACGATGCGGATGGTTTGACGCTGTTACTATGAAATATGCTTGTTTGGTCGGTGGATTAACATCTGTTGCTCTTACAAAAATTGATGTTTTTGATACATTTGATGAAATAAAAATTTGTACGGCTTACCGCGATACTCGCGACGGTAAAATTTATACTTCTTATCCGACTAATGTTTATATTCACAAATATTTGGAACCTGTTTATGAAACTCATAAAGGATGGAAAACCGACATTTCAAATATAAAAGAATATGACAAACTTCCTGAAAATTGTAAAAAGTATATTCAAAGACTGGAAGAAATTTTAGAAACCCCAATTTCTATCGTTTCTGTAGGACCTGATAGAGAACAAACAATTTTCCGCAGTTAATATTTCTTAATGAACAGGCAAATTAATATCAGAGATTGTTTTCTATATTAATATAGGTAGAAATATGAATACAATCAAAAATTATAACATCAATCAAACAAATGTAATCACTCATGGGATTTCAAAACCTTCTTTTACGGCTGAACAACAACCGACATCAGACAAACATATTACAGAACTGGCAAATGTCACACCTGATTATCACGTAAAAACTCCAATGGCATACCGTTTTGTAAAAGATATTAAATTGAGTGATAATTTAACCGCAAAAGTATACAAATTAGCAAACGGACAAAATGTTATAATTGCGCCAAAAGACGGTCAAACATTCGTTAAAACTTACGTCAACACCGGCTCTTTTAATGAACCTGACAATTTGCGCGGTATAAGTCATTACATAGAACATAATTTGTTTAACGGTTCAGAAGATTTGGGAGATAAAGTTTTCTTTGATGAAGTCAATAAAATTGGGGCTTCTACAAATGCTTCAACCTCCTTTGGTGTTACTGATTATTTTATTATAACAAACCAACTTGAAGATACGGATTTGGAAAATTCTATACAACTCCATGCCGGAATGCTTCAATCTCCAAAATTTCTACTTGATAAATTAGAAAAAGAAAAAGATATCGTAAACTCTGAAATCAACATGTATATGGCTGAAGATGAGAGTTTAGGGTTTACACAAATGATAAAAAATTTATACAATATCAAATCTTCATCTTTGGATTTGGTCGCAGGTAACACGGATAACATTACCGCCCTGACAAGAGAAGATGTTATAAATTATTTTAATAACAATTATTATCCTGCAAATATGACAACCGTTATTACAGGTGAGGTTGACCCAGACAAAACAATGCAAATGGTTTCAAAATACTTTACCTCTACGCAAACTCCACAAGAGGAACGTCATTTTGAAACAATGATTCCTATAGAAAAAACTATAAGGCAAGATATTATTTCGCCAAAATCAGAAGGTAAAGCCTCTATATTTATGGGTTTTGCAGGCACCGAAAATAACAACGCAAAAGAAAAAATATATTTAGGAGCTCTGTTTGAACTTGCCGGAGGGCTGTCAAATTCAAGAACTGCTAATTTGGAAAGAAAATATAATACCTCTATTCATTTCTTTACAGAACGCTTAAGTTCAAGACCACAAGATAAAAAATTATTGGCAGTAGAAACAAGCATTCCTGATAATAAAGTTGAAATATTTTTAAAAGATTTGTATGCAACAATTGATGATTTATCAAAAAATCCTCCAACAGAAGATGAATTAAAAGCTATTAAAAACATAATGAAAAAAGAGCATAATGATATAATGGAAGTTTCCGGCGGCATAAATTCTTATATTGGTTATTCATTTTTGAATAATGATATGGAAACACTTACCAATTATGACAAAATAATTGATGAAATGACCGCAGACGATATTGTCAATGTTGCAAAAAAATATCTTGATTTAAACAAAACTTCTCTGACTGTAGTACACCCAAGCACAGCAAAGAAAGAAGAAATCAACAACAATTACAAAAAACTTTCATCCGTATCATTTACCGGAAGAAATAAAAAAGTTCCGCTGGATATAAACAGCGTTTCAAAATACCGTATGGCAAATAATTATGAAATTGTTTTAAATGACAGCAATACAAATAATGTGATTTATGTTTTGTCATTAAATGAAAAAGAATCAACACCAAAAAATGCCATAATTTCACGTATTTTAAACAACATGTTGACTAATTCCGGCTCTCAACAAAAATCAATTGAAGAATGTTCAAAAACAGAAGACCTTTTAGCATTGAAAACAGGACTTACTACAGGTTACAGAGGCTTGTATCAATACGGCGAATTTCCTATAGATAGCAGCAAAGAATCTATTGAATACCTACAGGAAAGAATTAAAAATCCTGATTTGAATAAAACAGCATTTAGAAAAGCGGTTGAAGATATAAGAACAGCTTTAAAAAACAGAGAAGTATCAGCTTATGATGCTTACGACAAGGTAATGAATGAAGGTACGCCGTATGTATCTCCAAAAGAACTCGAAGAAAATATAGATACAATTACTCTTGATGATGTTAAAAATTTTTATAACGAAGCCTTTGTAAAAGGTATGGGAAAGGTTGTTGTTACGGCTCCGTTTAGCAAAAATCCGGAATTAAAACAACAAATTTTTGATGCAATCGGAACATACGGGAAAGCGCAACCTGTTGATGTTTCATTAAATCAGGTATATAAACCAATAGAAACTGCTCAAGTATACACAGAAGCCAACAAGAAAAACCAAGCAAAAATTTTACAAGGTTACAAATTCAAAAATTCCGGTAATTTAAAAGATAAAACTTGTGTTACTTTATTAAATCAAATTTTAGGCGGAAGTCCATCATCAAGATTGTTTATGGATTTGCGAGAAACAAGACACCTTGCTTATAATGTTGGTTCGGACGTATATTATAATGATGATATCGGAGTTTTCACACTTTCAATTGGAACTACAACCGAAAATATAGAAACAGGTGAAAAAACCTTTGATAATATCAAAAAATCAATTGACGGATTTAATGATAATATCAAAAAAATTACGACCGAAAAAATCACTCAAGAAGAACTTGATAATGCAAAAAGAAACTTCAAATCGGACCTTCTTAGTTCTCTTGAAACCTGCGCAGGCAAAAATGACATGATAGAAATGGGTAATGATACATTATATGGCATTGATTATATAAATCAAGTATTTGAAGAAATAGACAAAATTACGGTTGATGATATTTACAACACTGCAAATAACGTATTTGCAGGAAAACCAATATACTCACTCACCGCAACACAAGCATCACTTGATGCAAACAAAGATTTTCTTCAATCTCTCACAAAATAATGTTACTTTTTGATTGTCCAAAAATCCTTATGAAACAATACCAAAAATGGTATTATTTCAAGCCTGCCGATAAGCATATCAAAAATAATGATAATCTTTGAAATTACATGTAAAGAGTCATAATTCCCCATTGGACCAACTACATCGCCAAATCCAGGACCAATATCACCAATAGCAGAAATTGAAGCGGTTAATCCTAAAACAAAATTCTTTTCTACCATTGTTAGTAATAATACAGTCAATGCCCACAATCCGAAAAAGCACATCGCAAAAAATATAGTCTGCCTTATTACATCGGTCGGTACAACTTTATTATCTATTTTTATGGATAACACCGCATTTGGATGAAGAATTTTATATAATTCGTTTTTGAGATATTTAAAAATCAAAATCCAACGAGTCATCTTCAATCCGCCACCAGCCGAACCGGAGCAAGAGCTTACAAACATTGTAATAAACAACATAATCTTTGCATCAAATGTCCATAATTGGAAATCTTCACTTGCCCCACCCGTCGAAGTTGCAAGCGATAAAACCTGATATAATGAAGCTGTCAAGGAATGAAAGAAAGTATAATGTTGTTGTGAATATAAAATTATACCAATTATTGAAGCTAAAACAAGAATTACCGTAGTATAACAGCGAAACTCCTCACTTTTCCAAAACAATGACAGTTTTCTTTTTGTTAAAACTCTTGATTGCAATACAAAACTTGCACCTGAAATAAACATAAATACAATAATTATCCAATTAATCAAATTAGAACCATACCCGCCAATACTTTCCGAATTTGGCGAAAAACCACCAGCAGATAATGTTGATAAAGAATTACATATTGCATCAAAAGGATTCATACCTGCGAGCCAAAGAGAAAGAGCGCATGTGAAAGTTAGTCCCGCATACACAAGCCATAATGCAGATGCGGTATTTTTAATTCTTGGAGTAAACTTATCCTCAGTCGGTCCGGGAGCTTCCGCAAAAAACATTTGACGCCCAGCTACGGCAAATTGAGGCAATATTGCAACAAACAGGACAATAATCCCCATACCGCCTAACCACTGAGTAAATGATCTCCAAAACATAATCGCTTTCGGATAATCATAAGTTTGCAAAATAGTTGCACCGGTTGTTGTAATTCCCGATACCGCCTCAAACAAAGAATTTATAGGACTTAATCCATAAAACAAATAAGGGATTGCCGCAATAAACCCAAAAGTTATCCATGATAATGAAACTACCATCAAGGCTTCCGAGCGTTTTATATCATTTAAACTCGTAGATTCTGATGTTTGTTTAAAAATTCGTTTTAAAATCATACTTATAAAAAGTGCAAAAATACCTGCTGCAAAAAATGGTAAAACAGAATTATAATCCGCATAATATAATGCAACAAATATCGGAATAAATGTCACAAATCCAATATCCTTTAAAATTAAACTTAATGCACTTGTTACGTAATTTAGCCGCATAATTATACTACCTTAAAATACTCTTTCACCTTTTGACCACTATCTGCTTTTGTGAATATAATCAAAATATCATGGTGTTTTACCACAGTATCACCTTTCGGAATAATGACATTAGAACGACGCTGAATAATACCTACAATCGCCGGAGCCGGTATTCTTAAATCTTTTATCAATTTCCCGTCAAACTCATTATTTACAGAAATTTCCAAAACTTCCGCTTCACCCTGTTCAACAGTTGCCAAAATATCCACGTTTGTTTCATCAATATCATTTCGAACTTCATTGATTGCAGAGGTTTTAGGAGATACCGCAATATCAATCCCGACTTTTTCAAATAACGGAATGTTTACTACTTTAGAAACTCTTGAAATAACTCGCTTAACGCCCAACTGTTTCATAAGAAGCGAACACAAAAGATTTCTTTCATCATTATTGGTAACCGCGATTGCAACATCCGAAGTTCCGATTTCTTCTTCATCAAGCACTTTCAAATTAGTACCATCTGCGTTTATAACAACTGTAGACTTCAATTCCTGTGATAAATATTCACAGCGTTCATAATTTTTTTCGATAATCTTTGTTTTAATTTTCATATCTTCAAGACTTTTAGCAAGCATATAACCGACATTTCCGCCACCGATAATAGCAACAGATTTTACCTGTTCTTTTTCGTGGAAAAATGTTCCGGCTAAAATATCCAGCGAGTGAGATGTACCCATAAAAATCAATTTGTCATCTTGATTAATCTCTGTCAGCCCGTTTGGAATAAACAATAAATCATCACGTTTTACACCGACAATAATAGTATCTTTCGTAAATCCGCAATCTTTAACCATTTTACCAACTATTTGCGAATTAGGTTTTACTTTGTATTCCAAAAGTCTTGCTTTGCCGTCTGCAAAATTTTCAACATCCAAAGCATGCGCAACAGTAACAATTCTAAAAAGTTCCTGCGTAAGTAGTGCTTCAGGCCAAATTACATAATCAATAAAAAAGTCACCTAAATAGTCATTTGACTTATCTAAAGCCATTATATTTTGATATTCTTCTTTTGATACAAAGCAAATTGTCCTTATTCCGCTGATTTTTTTGGCGGAAAGACAAGCAACGATATTTGCCTCGTCTTGTGTTGTACACGCAATAAATACATCAGAATTAATAATATCCGCAGATTTTAATATATTAACATCAGTTGCATTACCATGTACAAAACTTATATCCAACTTATCAAATTCTTCAGTACGATTTTCTTCTTTATCAATAACAGTTATGTCGTGATCTTCAAAAAATTCCGTAGCTAAAAGACATCCTATTTCTGTCGCGCCATATATTACAATTTTCATATTACTACTCCAAAAATCCTAATAGTGCAAATAAATATATTGTACCGTACAAAATGGCATTCCTCAAGATATACAATACAACTACCGCCACCATTGGAGATAAATCAAACATTCCCACAGGAGGAATAAATTTTCTAAACAAATCCAAATACAAATCGACAGATTCTTTTAAGGGTTTTAGTATAAAGTTTTCCCAATTAAGATTCGGAATCCACGTTAACAAACATCTTACAAAAATCATCAATATATAAACATAAAAGCAGTTTGCAATTGCTTCTATTATTTTAATTGCTATCTGTGGTGTCATTGTCTTTTTTATCCTCTTTTATTTGTTTACTCAACATTTCCATACTTTTTTGAAATTCATCTTTAGTCAAAATTACAATAGATGGTTCATCTTTTTTATAATATTTCTCATATATTTTTCTCAATCCGACTGAAATCAACGCACAAGAAGTCAGGACAAGCATCGGCGATATTATAAATCCAAAAATCGGAGGTATTATGAAAAAACCTGCACATTTGAATATAAAATTGAAAAGCGGGTAATCATAATTTATATTCGGGATAATAGCCAAAAAACACGCCATAACTACGTAATACAGATATAAATTTACAAGCCTGTCAAGAAATAATATAAATTTTGCCATATTCTGCCCTGCTAAATATCTACATTCACCGCTGTTGAACATTCGCAATTATTTTGTTCGGACGGGATATTTTCTATCATAGTAAATAATAAAGATTTTAAATTAGCCACATTGTTATTAAATACTTTCATAACAGCTTCATGTGATACAGGCGGAACATCACCGACTAATCCCGCATCATAATCCGTAATTAACGAAATATTCAAAGGACACATACCCAACTCTTTAACCAAATATGCCTCAGGAAATGCCGTCATATTAATAACCTGCCAGCCCTGCCTTGTGAAAAACGCAGACTCCGCTTTAGTAGAAAATCTTGGTCCGTTAATAACAACAACCGTACCTGTTTCGTGAATTTTTATACCCAAATTTTTACCTGTTTCGATTGCCAATTTTCTCAATTCAGGGCAGTAAGGATCTGCCGGTGACGGATGTTGAACAACCGGTCCTTCATAAAAAGTAGTCTTACGACCGTCAGTCCAATCAACAAACTGATCGCAAATTACAAAATCACCCGGTTGAACTTCTTTTTGCAAGCTTCCTGCCGCACAAGGCGAAATAACTCGCTTACAACCAAGATGCTTCATCGCCCACACATTTGCTCTAAAATTAACTAAATGCGGCGGTATAGAGTGATTTCTACCGTGACGAGGCATAAAAGCCACTCTGTGATTACCGATTTTGCCGATAAAAACACTATCACTTGTTTGTCCGTACGGAGTTTCAACTTTCACTTCTTCAATATTTTCTAAAAAGCTATAAAAACCGGAACCTCCGAATACACCAATATCTGCTTTATCTAAAATTTCCATAACATTTCTCCATTGCCTGATAATAAATTTAATAAAGTAATTTTACAATAATGAAAACCTTTTTTCAAACAGGATATAAAACTTCATAAAATTTTAAAAATTATTACTTAAAAATACGTAACAAATAGCAATTTTTTCCTAAAAATATACTTTATATAAATGTAGGTAAATATGAAAAGGAAATAACTATGTCTTTAGATTGGGTATACCCGTTAGATGCACTGGCTGCAGGTGGAGTAATTGATTTTGATGCTGCGGCATTCATTTTGGATAAGCCACCAAGATATATCGGCAATCCACGTTTTGAAGACATCACGAATATGGATAATTCATCTTTGCTACCGGAAGGAACAAAGATAAAAGAACAACCAAAAATTGACGAATTTCAAGACGACAGTCAAGATATTGTGAAAAATCCTTCTTGGAAAAAATGGGTAGCAGGCGGAGCAATCGGAGCCGTTTTAATTGGCTCAGTCCTGGCACTTGTAACCAAAAAATTTAAATTGCCTGATTTATCAAAAATAAAAGGTTCAGTCAAAAACATTGGTGCAGCCGCTTGGAAATATATTAAAATGCCATTCACTTACATCGCCGGTAAATTTAAGAAACCATAATGCTTTCTGAACAAATTACTACGAATTATTAATTTCAGAGCAACTATTTTGTTGCTTTAATAAAATGAATTTTAAAAAAGTAATTTGCAAAACAAAAAGCCGGCTTGGAAAACCGGCTTTCTTGTAATATTAACGTTTTGAGAATTGGAATCTCTTACGAGCTCTTTTTCTACCGTATTTTTTACGTTCTTTAACACGAGGGTCACGAGTTAGTAAACCTTCTAATTTAAGAACATTTCTAAATTCTTCATTAGATTTTACCAAAGCTCTTGAAATACCGTGTCTGATAGCTCCACATTGAGAAACAACACCACCACCAACAGCTTTTACTCTAACATCATATCTGTCTTGAGTTTCAGTTAGAACAAGCGGTCTGTATACTAACATTTCGATAGCAGGTCTGTTACCAATGTAATCTGCTAATTTTTTACCGTTAACGAAAATCCTTCCGCTGCCTTTTACTAATTTTACAACCGCAATTGAGGTTTTACGACGACCTGTTGCTTTGATTTCAGTATCTGCCATTATTTAGCCTCCTTTTCTAACACGATTGGTTTTTGTGCTGCATGCGGATGTTCAGGTCCAACATAAACTTTTAGTTTATTGAATTGTTCTGCACCCAAAGTGTTGTGCTGTAACATGCCACGAACTGCATGTTCAATAACAATTCTAGGATCTTTTTCCATTACTTCTTTAAAACTTGCAGATTTCAAACCACCAGGATATCCTGTGTGATGTAAATAAATCTTATCAGTTTCTTTTTTACCTGTAACAACAACCTTATCAGCATTGATTACGATAACAAAATCACCGGTATCAACGTTTGGAGTGTATTCAGGTTTGTTTTTACCTCTTAAAATGTTTGCAACTCTAACTGCAAGACGACCTAATACTTCGCCTTCAGCATCAATTACATACCATTTTCTTTCAACTTCCAGAGGTTTTGCTGAATATGTTTTCATTGCATTTCTCCGTTTATTATTTAGTACATTACATTCATTAATGTTAATCCATACGGACTAACAGTCATTCCCGCTTTTGAACGGTCTTTTGAATTTAGAACATCAAGCATGTGCTCAGGTTCTAAATTATGCCCTTCAATTTCAAGAAGGGTTCCGACAATTGTTCTGACCATATTGTAAAGAAATCTGTTTCCCACAATATCAATCGTAACCTTGTCGCCGGCTTTTGAAACTTTCGCTTCATAGATAGTGCAAATTTTGCTTGGGTTTAGCGTTCCGGAACTTTTGAAACTCGAAAAGTCGTGTTCACCGAGTAAATAATTCAAAGATTTTTGCATCCTTTCAAGATTTATCGGAAATTTCACCCTCATCAAATCGCCGTCAAACGCATTTTTACAACGTCTGTTAATAAACTCAAACCTGTAATAACGCCTTTTAGCCGATTTTTGAGCATGAAACCCATCATCAACTTTCCGTAAATCACTGACTGATATATCATCAGGTAGAATTTCATTTATAGAATAGAGAAACTTTGAAGCAACAATTGTTTCATCCGTATCAAAATGAACAACCTGATTTAGAGCACTAACTCCTTTATCCGTCCGTCCGGAAAAAATTGCTTTTACCTGCCGGTTATTTTTATATTTAGCGGGAGTATCGCTTTTGGCTTTACGCCCGCTTAATATCAATGTTCTGAGTGCTTTTTCCAGTTCTCCTTGTATGGTGGGAAGATTTATCTCTTTGCCGTTTTCCATTTGAATTTGGCTTCCGGAATAATTTTTCCCGATATACTGAACCGAAATAGCATAGCGCATTCTGACTTACACCAATTGAATAAGTGCCATTTCAGAAGCATCACCACGTCTTGGCGGCAAGTGATAAATTCTTGTATATCCGCCTTTTCTTTCGGAATATTGCTTTCCGATAATTACAAACAATTTTCTCAAAACTGTTTGTGACGCTAGTTTTTTATCCTTTTGAGGTGCATCAAAAACTTCACCTGATGTCAAGTCCATGAATTTACCTGTTTCTTTGTTGTAAATATATCTTGCTGCTTGGCGGATTGAGTGAAGGTCACCTTTTTTTGCCAGGGAGATAATCTTTTCAGCGTATGGTTTCAAAGCCTTTGCTCTTGCCATAGTTGTTGTGATTTCACCGTGTACAAAAAGTTCCGTAGCTAAAGAACGCAACAAAGCCTTTCTTTGGTCTTGTGCTTTACCAAGCGTATGTTTTTTTGTTTGGTGTCTCATTTTTTTATCCTTTACTTAATTATTTGTGTATCTGTATTAACCGATATTAACCGATTAAATCTTCTTCTTCCACAGGGCTTGGTGCTAAATCCAATCCAAAGTGGTGAAGTCTTTCGATTACTTCATCTGATGATTTTTTACCGAAATTCTTAATATTTAATAAATCATGTTCTGATTTCTTTAATAATTCTGCCATTGAATTAATGCTTGCTCTTTTCAAACAGTTATATGCTCTGACAGAAAGTTCCAATTCTTCAATTGTCATTGACGGAGCTTCTTCTTCTTCAGCTTGAACTTCTTCAATTTGAACTGTCGGAGCAACTGCAGGTTGACCTGTAATTGACGCAATTTGCATAAAGTGTTCAATTAAAAGATTAGAAGCTTGGCTCAATGCGTTTTGAACATCAATTGATCCGTTTGACCAAATTTCGAGTGTCAATTTGTCAAAGTCTAACGCATCACCAACACGTGCACTTTCTACATTGTAGCTTACACGTTTGATTGGCATAAATGTCGCATCTATTGGTAATACATCAATTGAAGCATCCTTAGCATCTCTTGGAACATCGTTAGGAATATAACCTTTTCCTGTATCAACAATGATATCTGCGTGGAATGAACCACCATCAGCTACCGTACAAATTAACCAGTCAGGATTAACAACTCTTACACCTGCAGGTAATTGAATATCACTTGCTAATATAGGACCAGGTTTATCAACGTCAATTCTCAAGTGTTGAGATTCTTTAGATTCTGTTTTTACAACCAAACCTTTTAAGTTTAGCATAACGTCAATAACATCTTCTAAAACACCCGGAATTGCTGTATATTCGTGAGTAATACCTTCGATTCTTGCGCTTGTTACGGCTGTACCTTCAAGACTTGATAATAATACACGTCTTAAAGAGTTTCCGATAGTCGTTCCGAATCCTCTTTCTAACGGCTCAATTACAAATTTACCGTATTGTGAACCGTCAGAACTTGTTGCTGTATTAACACATTTAATTTTTAATTCCATTCTTTTATTCTCCTAGTTAGTTAAAATCTACCTAATTGCTAGTTATATAAGCTAATGCTTACTACTTACAATTCCTACTTAGAATAATATTCGATTACAAGTTGTTCCTTGATTTCCGGATCTAATTCTTCTCTTTCAGGAATTCTGTCAAATGTAATCTTCAA
>CAMGGL010000047.1 GCA_946055575.1 uncultured Candidatus Melainabacteria bacterium | reverse complement strand
TATATTATTCGAACTACTACTATTATACTATTGTTTTTATTAAAATACAACTGTTTATAGTTCAAAAGGATTAATTTTGTTACAAATCTTAATAACTAATCGTTTGTTTCGCTATATACAAGCTTTTTGCGGTAATGCCATTGTAAAAGAGTTAAAACAAGAATTACAAAAAATAAAATGTATGCGGTCGCACTCGCTCTGCCGACATTAAAATACTCAAATGCATCTTTGTATATCGAATACACTAACACATTTGTACTATCAAACGGCCCGCCCTGTGTCATTAAATATATTAAGTCAAAAACCTGAAATGAACTTATCGCCGTTATTATAACAACAAAAAATATAGTCGGCGATAACAACGGAATTGTTACATTTTTAAACGTCTGTATCGAATTTGCACCGTCTATTTTTGCAGCCTCAAATACGCTTTGATCTACTGCGCTGAAACTCGATAAGAATATTATCATATTGTATCCGATAAGTTTCCATACAGATACCATTATCAACGCAGGCATTGCGTATCTGCTATCGTACAGCCAGTTTATATGCAAGTGCAAAAATTGGTTCATAAATCCTATGTTTGGGTCAAAAATCCAAGCCCAAATTACTCCGATTACTACCATTGGCGTTATAAAGGGTAAAAAATATGCAGTCTTATAAAACTCGCTTCCCCTGATTTTTGTGTTTAATATCGCCGCTAAAATTAACGGTATGATTACGCCAAAAATTGATGTAGACAATGCAAAAACTACCGTATTCATAAAAATTTTATAAAATATCTTTGACCTGAACAATTCTAAATAATTGTCAAACCCGACAAACTCAATCGGGTTAAGCAAATCCCACTTCGTAAAACTTAATCCGAATGAACAAATTACGGGAATGACTATAAATATCAAAGTTCCCAATAATGCAGGCAATATAAATATTACTCCCGCAGATGTTTGTGAATTTTTATACTTATCAATTATCTTGTTCATGGTATGATTTTATTATATTCTAAAGATTGGGAGATGTGAATTATGCAAAAATATGAACACGCCTTTGGCAAAAACGATATTAGAGGTATCTACGGAAACGATATAACAGAAGAACTCTTTTACAACATAGCTTTCGGATACGTTAATTGGATTCTCGGCAAAAACTCAAAATCAGCCAAAGATTTGAAAATTAGTGTTTGTATGGATGCAAGACTTCATTCACCAAGCCTGAAACAGGCTTTGATTAATGGGCTTGTTGACGCTAATGTCGGACATATTGAGGATTTAGGACTTGCTCCAACCCCAATCGGCTACTACTCAGAAGTAGCTCACAACCTAGACGGCGCCATGATTATTACCGCAAGTCACAATCCATCCGAATACAACGGAATGAAAATGACTTTCGCCGGACAAACCCTCAACGAAATTCAAATTAAAGAAGTTAAAAATTTAACATTTGCGAATTGGAAAAACTTACCGCAAAATTTGAATGATTATGATTTCAAAACAGAAATTATATCTGAATATATCTCTGAATTAAAAGAAAAATTCGGAGATATCGGTAAAAATATTAAAGTCGTTGTTGATAGCGCTAACGCTACTGGAGGAATTGTCGGCCCTGAATTATATAGGCAACTCGGGTGCGATGTAATTGAATTATACTCCGAGCCGGACGGCAGATTTCCTAATCACCACCCAAATCCAAGTGTATTGTCAACTTTAAAAGATTTGTCTGATATTGTCGTAAAAGAACACGCAGATTTCGGGATTGCCTATGACGGTGACAGCGACAGAATCGGTATCGTTGATTCAACAGGTAAACCCCTGACCGGCGATAAGCTCCTTTTAATCTATGCTATGGATATTATTGACCAAAATCCAACCGTTGTATCTGAAGTTAAATGCTCTCAAGTCTTGTTCGATACGATTAACAATGCCGGTGGTCACGCTGTTATGTGTAAAACAGGTCACGGCTACATTAAAGATAAAATGAAAGAAACCAACGCCGTTTTAGGGGGAGAAATGAGCGGTCATACCTTCTTTAAAGACAGATATTACGGCTTTGATGATGCGATTTATGCAGGCTGCAGAATGATTGAAATCGTTGCGAAAAATAAAAAAATAAATAATAATTTCAAACTTGAACAACTTTTAAAGCCGTTTGATTTGGTTTATACAAGCGATGAAGTCCGTTTTCCTTGCCCAAATGAATTAAAAAAACGTGTTCTTGAAGATATGAAAAACGAAGTTCAAAATAATCCTGAGATGTTCGGCGAAGATATAAAAGATATTGTAACTCTTGACGGGATGAGAATAGTTTTTAACGGCGGTTTTGCTCTGATTAGACAAAGTAATACAGAACCTGTATTTACTCTCCGTTTTGAGGCGCCTGACAAGCTCAAATGCGAAGATTTTAAATCGTGCATGGTCAAAAAACTTAACGAATTTGTAAAGAAATAGAAAAAAATATTTTTACGGGATTTAATACTAATATGAAAACAGATAATATAAAATACACCAACCCAAGTTTTACCTCAATCTACAGGATTAAACATACCTCCAGTATAGACACCACTAGAGTACGTAATGATTTTGTTAAATTGGCAAAGTTTTGTCCTGATACTCCTATTCTTTATGCTCAAGGTAAATGCCCCTTTGAACCTGTCTTACTGACTATGGCTAACAATATTGCAGATTTTTATCATTCAAATTTTAATTGGATTAACCAAAATGTTACAAGGCACGGCAAGCAACTCCCAAACCCTGATGATATGGTTTCTTGGGTCGTTTCAGGCTTTGATGATATAAAACATGTTAATAAATTTATTCAGAATTTTTCAGTTCCCGGTTCAATAAAATATTTCTTTAAAAATCTGTTTTCATCATCTATAAAACCAAATTATGACGATAAACCGGAACATCTGAGAACCTTATTCAAAAGAATTGATGATATAGAAAATGCAAATTCTAAATTTGAACAACACATGAAAAAACAAGGCAAAATAATTGAATGTGAAGACATTGATGAATTCATCGAAAGTTTTATAAAAAATGAAGAAAACTTATCTTAAAAATAGAGTCGTAATTTACAAATTTAATTACAACTCCATTTTTGTTTGAATTTATTATTTTGTATACTCACTGTATTCTTTTGAAGCTTCTCGCCATTCATTTTCTGAAATGCTATATGCATGGCTCCAAAACTTTTCAATCGCGTAAGTTTCTCTTTCCTCTTTATGTAAAATATGAATAACAACATCTCCGTAATCTATTAAATTCCAGCGATTTTTTAAGTCATTTTCCTGTCTTACAGGCAATCTCGAAAAGGTCGATTTTACCTTATCTTTGACTGTTTCCATTAAAGCTTTTACATGCGGAGTTGAATCACCTGTCGCAATTACAAAATAATCCGCAAGTGATGATACGTTACTTATATTCAAAATAGTTATATTTTTTGCCAGTTTATCATCCAAAAACTGAGCTGTAACACACGCAAATTTGTGCGAATCTACTTGGGTCAAAATATCCTCCTGTTATTCTATAATGTCTACTCTGCGCTTATGTCTTCCGCCTTCAAATCCGGTTTTTAACCAAATATCAACAATATCCAAAGCTAAGTGTTCACCAATTACGCGTTCTCCTAAGCATAAGATGTTTGCGTTATTGTGAGCTCTTGAAACTCTTGCTGAATACGTGTCTCCACATAGCGCTGCACGTATACCGTGAACTTTATTTGCAGCTATCGACATACCAATTCCAGTTCCGCAAACCAAAATTCCACGATTGACTTCACCTTTTACTACTTTATTTGCTACTAATCTTGCTATATCAGGATAATCACAAGATTCAGGCGTATGTGTACCGACATCTACAAATTCTATATTTCTCGCTTTTAAATAGTCTATAATACTTTCTTTATAACGAAAACCACCATGATCAGAACCGATTGCAACTTTTAAATTTTCCATAATAAACTCCTTATCTATGCTGTAAAAACTTAAATTTGTATATGTATTGTACTATAAATCGCTACTTAAGTAAATATTTATTTAATAAAAAAGAGGCATTTTCTGCCTCAGAAAAAAATGGAGTTTAATACTGTATAATATCTTATGAACTACTTACCATTTGCATTGCCTGTTGCAGTAGTTCTTTATTGGATGAAATTAATTTATTTACCACTTCCATTTGAACCTTTGCCATTTTGTAAAGAGAAATATTCGCTTTAAAATCAGCATTTGACAATTCTAGCAAGCCTGAACGAATTTCACCGCAACCTAATACAGGTTTTCCGGATTCTTCAGTTTCTAAGAATTGACCGTCTTTATATTCATATAAGCCAGCAGCATTATGAAAGTTTCTTGTTGTAATTCTATATAGCGGAACTACTTTTTTACCGTTTTCGGCTTTTCCTACAATAGTACCATCATTTTTAATTTCATATTCGTCATATTTACCAAGATATTTACCATTATTAGGGTCAATCCACATTTTGATATTTGTTGTCGGAATATCCAAAGCTCCGCCTTTTAATGCTGTTTCTTGGTAAAGATCTGCACTTATTGGCTTTGTACCTTGCATAATTTCACCTTTATCATTTAAAATATAGCCTTGTACGGTATTACCGTTTGGAGCTCTATAAACACCTTCGCCATCAAAAGTAAACTCACCTAATCTGGTGTATACACTTTTTCCGTCTGCTGTTTTTGTTAAGAAAAAGCCCTTACCTTCCAAAAATACATTATCTTTAGAAGTACCAGGAGTTGATTTACCTTGTCCCATATTTTTATCATAATCATCGGTTATTGCTCCGTTTAAAAAAGTTTTAAACGAAACTTTTTTCTCTTTAAAACCCGGAGTATAAACATTGGTCATGTTATCTGCAATAACATCCATCCAGTTTACGGTGGCATATTGAGTATTTATTGCCGTTATAAATGCATCATTCATAAGTTAGAACTCTCCTTATCGGTTATTACGTCTATTCTCTTTTTGTTGCTGTTTTCCACGATTTGAATATGATAAATCAGCATACGGTAAATCATTTTTGTTAAAAGTGGCTTTTAAATTATCAATATTATTTTTCAAATACTGTTCAACTGCTTTATCACCGGGTATAAAGTTAGCTGATATTACACCATCTTTATTTACTCGCAAAATTACTGAAATATTTTTATCAAAATCAATTCTTAACGGTTGATTGTTTTCTTTTGCCGTATTTATCGCGTTTAATAATGTTTCAGATATTTGCATATTCTGTTTAACTTCTTTTACATCAGCACCCTGATTGATAAGATTTTGAGCTTGTGCTGTTATATTTTGCATTGAAATATCATTATTATTAGTCAAATTAATAAAGAAATCAGCGTCACTTTGAGTCATTGAAATTGAATTTGTAAATAATGAGCTGTCATTTTTTAAATTTGAAGAAGCTTCAGCTCCAAATACTGACACATCTCTTGCTGCCATTTGTTGGATATCATCTTGAAGCATAGAATTTACATCAATCATGGATATTGAAGCAAACTTGGAATATTCAGCATTTCCCTCAAGTGTTTTGCTATGTTGTGAATCTTTAGATGCTAAATTATTCTCAGGAGATGTAGTATCAGAAGTTTCTGATTTATCTGCTGTCTTCGCTTCGACTTTTGTATCACCGTTATCCTCTGTCTTTGTATCTTTAGAAGATACTTTTGACATTTCTTCTTTAAAAGATGAGTCAGTTGAAGATTTTTTAGCATTATCTGACCCTGAGGTGCTATTAACTTGTGTAGAAGATGTTGTCACCTGAGAGGTTGATGTTGATGATGTTGCTGCATTAATACTCATTTTAATTACCTTCTATTTCTCTTAATTGTCTTAATATTTCTTGTTGTTCTTCTTCATCTCTGCGTTCTTGTGCTTGTTTAAAGAACCTTGTAACACCAAGTTCGGAGAATTGCTTTAATTCTGCGGCTTTTTCTTCTGCAAGATAAAGTTCTTTATTTTTTTCTTTGTGCTTTTCAAGAACTTTAACTGCCTGTTCGCACTTGACAAGCTTGGCAACTTCAGCATCTAATATTTCTTGCAATTCCTGTCGCCTTTTTTCAAGTTGCTCGGCTTTTTCCCACAAATGATTTAAGAAATTGTCATAACTTTCATACATTCTTGGGTCAGCCGTGCGCATACCTTCTTTTGTATCAAGTATGTCTTGATTGTTCTTTTTAATGTTCTGTTCTGCTTCATTTACAGCTTGCTGCGCTTTTTGAACCCGCATTCTCTGTTCTTCTTTTTGATTTATTCTAAAGTCCAAAATTTTTTGCAATCTGTATCTGAATGGCATGCTTATCACTCGTTCTCTATTGTATTATCCGTTATTTTTTTTGAGTTATAAACATCTATATGTATGATATTGTTTAATTACGATTTGCAAAAAGTCAAAAAAAATAGCAATCGAACCTATGTCGACTGCTATTTTTATGCTTAAACAATATTATTTGCTCAATATTTATTCTTCCGGTTGAGTTTCTGATAATTCGTGTACGGATAAAGCTATACGTTTATCATCCGGATTGAATTTCATAATGTATGTATTTATCTTATCGCCAACCTTAAGAATTGTATCATTTTCGTTTTGATAATCTACAACTTCATTGTGAGGTAGCAATGCTTCAACACCCGGAAATACTTCAATAAAAGCACCGAAATGTTTTAATCTGGTTACAGAACCTTCAACTTTATCTCCTTCTTTTACTGCTTTTGCAGCTTCAATCCAAGGATCCGGTTCTAAGTTTTTCAAACTCAAAGACACTCTTTGTTTGTCGTGATCAACAGAAATAACTTCGACATCAATTTTATCACCAACTTTTAAAATATCAGTCGGATGATCAATCCATCGCCAAGAAAGTTGAGATAACGGAAGCAATCCATCAAGTCCGCCTAAATCAATGAAAGCACCAAAATCAGTTATTCTGACAACTTCACCTTTAACAACTTGTCCAGGTTCAATTTGTGAGAATATATTTTTTCTTGCTTCTTCTACGGTATCTTCATAAACTTTTTTATTTGATAAAATAAAATTATTTTGCTGTACATCAAGAGTTAAAATCTTTAGTTCAAGCTTAGAACCAACTTCAATTTCAGTCTCTCTTGCTCTCAATTGAGAAGATGGAATAAAACCTCTAACTCCTGAAACTTCTACTAATATACCGCCTTTTACAACATTTACTACAGTTCCCAATATAGTTTCATCAGCAGCTTTTGCTTTTTCAAGTTCTTTCCAAGCATAAGCAAAATCAACTTTCTTCTTAGACAAAAGGAATTTCCCGTCATCATCTTCTTCTCTAATAATTAAGAATTCACCTTCTTGTCCTTTTTTAAATACGTCTTCTATAGATTCTCCTTTATCTACTGCTTCGTATGTAGGAATTACAGCCGTTGTCTTCGCTCCAATATCAACCATAACCCCTTGACTGTCAAAACCGCAAACTATGCCCTTGACTAAGTCGCCTTTTTGAAATTTGTAATCATACTTGTCCAGTAATGCTTCAAAATCCAATTCTGTTTCCTTTTTTGTTACCATAATTAACTCCACTGTCAATAATGACACTACCATTTTTAAATTATGTGAATTATAGTAGCAGAATTTGGAAAATATGTAAAGGTTTGTAAAATTTGCTTAATATTTTAAATGATGTCGGCAATAATTCAACGAAAAATTCGTTTTTAGAAATATAGGGGAAATAGAAAGTTTAGAAAGGATTTATTATGGGTATTTTAGGGGTTGGAAAATACGGACTGCGTCAAGCTGCATATATTGCAAAATACGGAGAAAAAGAAGTCGCAAGAGCAGGGGTTACGGATGAAATATTAGACTCAATAACTCCATGCAGGCGTTTGTCAGCAAGAAAATGCGAACTGTCAGATCCTAAATATTTTATAGAAAAGTTTGAAAGAGAGACAGGAGAAGATTTTCTTCCTCAAAATTGGTCATCATTATCACAAGAAGATAAGGTGGATTATATAGTTAAGGATAGATATTCAAAACTTGTATCACATAAAATTATGGGTAAAATTAAAGCTGAACCCGAAGAACATTTGTATTTATTAAACAAAGACGGTGATATTGTTCATTACTCAAAAGGTAATTCAGGATACTGCGAGGATGCGGTAGTAAAAGGCGGAACATCAGTTCATAACCATCCCGGATACTTGTTAACGGCGTACTCTCCTAACGAACTTAAACATATTGAAAGACTTTTTCCTGACAGACTAAAAGGGGTAACTCCTTTTAGTGAGAGCGATATTGCATGTGCCTTAAACGGAAACGAAACAGCATTTGTTGTCGATTCTCAAGGACACAAATTTATGTTTAAACCAAACCAAAAAGGTTTAAATACTTCGGAAAGATTAAAATCTGATACTCGATTTTGTTTAGATTTAGATTTTCTTGGTCAAGATGCTTTTCCTGCGGAAGCAAAACAAATAGCGAATATTGAAAAATGTAATGAGTTGTTAAGAAAACTTGAGGCTTTTCAAGCAAAGCAAAAGAAATGGGGAAGACTATTCTACCCGAACCGTACAAAAAATAAGTTAATAAAAGAATACTTAGATGCAAAAACAACGGCGTTATCAATGGAGCCTTTTGATAAAATAAATCAAGGTTTAAAAGATTTATCTCAAAAATACGGTCATAAATATGAACAATTATCCTAAACAAAAGCTATCGAAGTTAATAAAACTTCGATAGCTTTGTTATGTTTCAAAATTCTATGCTTTTAATGTAGCGATAAAATCGTTGATTGCATTTTCTTGAACAAGAATTTCATCAATTCTTTCTTTAGTCTGTTTAATCAACTCAGCAGGGGCATTAGCCGCAAATTTCGGATTATTTACTCTACCCTCTAAAGATTTGCGCTCAGTTTGCAATTTATTAAGTTTCTTTTCCTGTCTTGCAATTTCTGCATTGAAATCAATCAGATTTTCAAGCGGAATTACGATTTTTGAAGCCGAAACAACTGCCGTTGCAGATTTTTTCGCAGGTACATCAGAAACTTCTGCATAAGAAATTCCCTCTACTCTTGCCATTCGTTTAATATAATTTTCTATAGCTTCAAATACAGGTTTTTCATCCGCAGATGCGTGAATAATAATATTAAAATTAAGGCTCATCGGAATATTGAAACTTTGTCTTACGTTTCGTAATGACTTGATTGTTTCAAATACTAATTCCATTTCACGAGCTTCTGCCGGAAATTCTAAACTGTTTTTAAATACAGGATAATCAGCCAACATTATAGCCTTAAATTCTGTTTGTTTTGGAATTAACTGCCATACTCGCTCTGTAATATGTGGCATAATCGGATGTAAAAGTCTTAAAGACATATCAAGTACATATCTCAGAACTCGTTGAGTATTCAATTTTAAGGAAGAATCCTGCAATTGAACTTTTGCGATCTCAACATACCAGTCACAATATGAATTCCAGAAGAAATCGTATAACGTATGAGCAGTTTCGCCTATTCTGTAATTTTCAATATTTGTATTAACTTCTTTTGCAACGGAATTTAGTTTATCCAAAATCCATTTATCAGCAATAGTTAAATTTGAAAAATCAATGTCATTATTATCAACACCATCAAGATTCATTAATACAAATCTTGAGGCGTTCCAAATTTTATTGGCAAAATTTCTGCCGTATTCAAAACGCTCATCCGAAATTTTTATATCTTGACCGCCATAAGTGCAAAGTGATGTCATTGTAAATCTCAAGGCGTCACATCCATATTTGTCAATTATTACAACAGGGTCAATAGTGTTTCCTTTAGATTTAGACATTTTTTGACCTTTTTCATCTCGAATAAGACCGTGAATATACACAGTTGAGAACGGAGCTTTTCCCGTAAACTCAAGTCCCATAGTAATCATTCTAGCAACCCAGAAGAATATAATATCAAAACCGGTCACAAGAGTTGAGGTCGGGTAGAATTTTTTGTAATCATCAGTTTCAGCATTTGGGAAACCCATTGTTGAAAATGGCCACAATCCTGAAGAAAACCAAGTATCAAGGCAATCTGTTTCCTGTACGTAATTTTCAGGATCCGGATTTTCTTTAGCTACAACCATTTCGCCTGTAGTTTTGTGATAATAAGCAGGAATTTGATGCCCCCACCAAATTTGACGAGAAATACACCAATCTCTTATATTTTCCATCCAACCAAGATAGTTCTTTTCCCAGCGTTCAGGAATAAATTTAATGCGTCCGTCTTTTACTGCTTTTATTGCTTCTTCGGCTAGCGGTTTCATTTTTACAAACCACTGCTCTGATAATAACGGTTCTATTGTAGTTCCGCAACGCTGACATTTGCCGACATTGTGTTCATGTTCTTTTACTCTTAACAAAGAATGATTATCTTCAAGCATTTTAATAATTTGCTTACGAGCTTCGTATCTGTCAAGTCCGTGCAAGTTAGATGGAACTTCTCCGCAAGCTTTCATGCAGCCTTTTTCATCGATAACCCAAATAGGGTTAAAACCGTGACGTTTCCCGACTTCAAAATCGTTAGGGTCATGTGCCGGAGTGATTTTAACTGCACCGGTTCCGAATGTTTTATCTACATATTCATCTGCAATAATCGGAATTTCTCTGCCTGTCAACGGAATTACAACAGTTTTTCCGATAAGTTCGGAGTATTTATGATCAGACGGGTGAACAGCAATTGCTACATCACCAAAAATTGTTTCAGGACGAGTTGTTGCAACAATAATTGCGCCAGATTCACCCTTCAACGGATAAGAGATTTCCCAAAGATGTCCTTGTTCTGTTTCATATTCGGTTTCAACATCAGAAATCGCAGATTGGCATCTAGGACACCAGTTTACAATATACGCGCCTTTATAGATTAAACCTTTATTGTAAAGAGTCACAAAAACCTCTTTAACAGCCTCAGAGCAACCTTTATCAAAAGTAAATCTTTCTCTTGAACGGTCAAATGAAGCCCCAAGACGTTTCATCTGGTCTAAAATTGCACTTTTATGATCATTCGTCCATTTCCAAGTTCTTTCCAAAAACTTTTCTCTACCTAAGTCGTTTCGAGTTAAACCTTCTTTCATCAGTTGCTTTTCAACGACATTTTGGGTTGCCAAACCGGCATGGTCTGTTCCGGGCACCCAAAGAGTTTCATATCCGCTCATTCTGTGGTAACGAACCAAAATATCCTGCAAGGTTTCATCAAGAGCATGACCCATGTGTAAAACACCTGTTACGTTTGGAGGAGGAATTACTATTGAATAAGGCTTTTTAGGGCTTTTTGCATCTGCTTTAAAAAATTCATTCTCCTCCCAAAATTTATAAATACTTTCTTCCGTTTCTTTGGCATCATAAACCGTAGGTAAATCTTCAATTTTTGTTAATGACATAATTTTCCCCTCTATTAGTGTTTATAACATCAGCATATCACAAAAAAATTAAAAATATGTTACAAAAAGTATCAATTATTGAAATCAGTTTTAATATATGTTATAATGGTAAAATAAAATACTTTTAATTGGAGTTTTGGATATGGATAATAAAAAACACGGGTATACTCTTGCAGAAATTATGGTTGTATTATTGGTTTTGACTATTATTTTTGCAGCATTTGCACCTGTATTTACAAAACGCAGACAGGTTGCCTCAACAAGTAAGTATAACGTTTGGCAATATCACGACAGAGTTCAGTTTAACGCATTTTACAACCCGGGCGACAAATCTCTTAACGGGGAAGCTTTCATAGGAATAACACCAGAAGATAAAAGTGCTATTTCTACGACATTTTCACCTCTTTCAAAATTAATTATCAGATCTTCAAAATCAGTCACATCTGAGGCTGCAAACCAAAGACATATTCAATTCAGATACAGATCTGCAACTAATCCAGATAAAGGTGATTTTGCAGGAATATGGTATATGGATGGCAAAAACGTTCTTATGGGCGGAACATATCAA
>CAMGGL010000046.1 GCA_946055575.1 uncultured Candidatus Melainabacteria bacterium | reverse complement strand
TGTAGGTTAGAAAATTTAGGAAGAATTATGTCATTAACAACAAAATGTAGTAATTATGTAATTAAACAACTTCCACAATTAATTGCAGAAGAAACAAAAACAGGTGTAAAAACTGCAAAAAGTATCTTTAGTTCAGCAAATCGGGTCGCAAGCGCAACCGCAAGCGCAACAGAAAACGAAACTACAGAACACATAACAAGGCACGGTTTAGAAGAAATTGTAGTTAATTCAAGGTTATTAGAAGGCGGAGGATTTATTACCCATAAGGGCGGGCGGATATCACATCCGGCACCACCTGAAATTCCAAGAGAACCTTATGCTAAAGCTTGCGGAAGATATTTTCCATACAGTCATTATGACGGACCTAACGGTTGTGCAGTACGTCACGAAATAATACATCAACCAAACGGAGATACGTGGGTTAAATTTTATGATAAAACCGATACTTGGGTCGGCAGAGTTGAAAAAATAAAATACGAAGGTCCGCAACAATTAAACCCAAAAGATATGGCACAACTTCCAAGACGAGCTTCAACTCCAACGGAAGTAAAGCCTTTGCCTGAAATTACCGAACCTCATTTTCAACATTTCAAAAGTCCTAAAGGCACAACTGGCTGTGCAAGAATATATAATGCCAATGGTACCTCAACCATAACATTCCATGATAGTAACGGCAATGCTCTAAGATCTATAGTATGCGACAAAGACGGTTACCCGATTAAATACACAGACTATACCAAAAAATACATAAATCGCTCCAACGGAGAAATAAGTGATACTCCAATAAAAAACGGAAAGGCCTATGATGAAGTTTTGGAAAGCACTACTTATGAAATAAACGATACTGAAGTTGTTGCAACAACCCAAACAAAAGAAATCATACCGTACGATGAACTGGGTTTAAGAGGAAAATCATATAAAACCACAGTCACCAGACGCGGAGAATTTGAAGAAGTAACTATAGATAATGGAGATAAAAAGATTAACGAATTTTTTTTCACAAGTTCAGCCGACCATAAAGGAAGATTGGTCGCTAACGGTGCAAGAAATTTAAGCAAGGAAGAAATTGAAGCCATCCAAAGTGATCCTTATCTGAGTTCAAGATATTACAATGACGGCACTGATTTTGTCAATTCATCAAAACCGATTATATATAAACAAGAAGGAATACGTCACGCGGAAGAAACACCAATAACTTTTAATACTCCAAAACGAAAAAATAATTTAGGAGTATATACCCCTAACCCAAGAGGATACCGTAGCGAAAGAATTGGCGGAAAAATAAATATGACCCCAAGTCATGTTGAAAACTCTCCTAAAAAAGAGGTCATAGACACATTAGCACATGAAACCAGACACGGACGTCAATACGACATAATGGAAGATAACCTCGCAGGCAAATTAACAGGTGAAGAAAAGGCGTTTGCGGATGATCTTCAATATGCAAATGACCATTATGTACAACCTGAGGTAAATTTTCAAGAATACCGGAATAATAAAATGGAAGTTGATGCAAGACGAGCCGGAAAAGATGCTAAAGAAGTATTTGAAAAGAACGAAGAAACTCAAAGAAAAATCTTTACGGCATAAAAAACTCCTCGTTTGAGGAGTTTTTTATTAGTATAGCTGTTAGCATAATATGTCTTTAATGACACAACGCCAATAATACACCTGCAGCAACTGCAGAACCGATTACACCTGCAACATTTGGTCCCATAGCGTGCATTAACAAGTAGTTTTGTGAATTATATTCCAAACCTACTTTATTTGATACACGAGCTGCCATCGGAACAGCAGATACACCTGCAGAACCAATTAACGGGTTGATAAGTTTTGGCTCTTTACCCATAATTTTAGAACATATAATTATACACAAGTTCATCAACTTAGCCATAATTACACCGGCAGCAGTTGCAAATATGAATGCGATAATACCCAATCCTAAAATAAATAGGGTTTGTACTGTCAAGAATTGCTCTGCTGATAATTTTGAACCGACTGACAACCCTAAAAATATAGTAACAATATTAATTAAAGCATTTTGCATTGTATCAGATAATCTGTCAACAACTCCGCATTCTTTACATAAGTTACCGAAAGTCAAAGCCCCAACAAGCGGACAAGCATCCGGTAAGAAAATTATACACAAGAATAAAACTACAAACGGAAATACGATTTTTTCTCTTTTTGTTACTGAGCGTAATTGATCCATTTGAATTTTTCTTTCAGAATCGGTTGTTAATAATTTCATAATCGGCGGTTGAATAACCGGAACCAACGCCATATAAGAATAAGCAGCAACAGCAATTGCACCCAAAAGTTCTGGAGCTAATTTTGAAGTTACATAAATTGATGTCGGACCGTCAGCACCACCAATTATACCGATAGCACCTGCTTGAGGCAGAGTAAATCCACATAAACACAATGCCATAAGCAATGCACCGAATATACCAAATTGAGCAGCACCGCCTAAAAGTGCGGTTTTAGGGTTTGCAATCAACGGACCAAAGTCTGTCATTGCACCTACACCCATAAATATTATCAATGGGAATAATCCTTTGTGAATACCAACTTCATAAATTATACCTAAAAATCCGTTAGGTTCTGCAATTCCTGCCATCGGAATATTTGATAACAAACCGCCAAAAGCAATCGGAACTAAAAGTAACGGTTCATATTGTTTTTTTATACCTAACCATAACAGGCACAAACAGATAAACAGCATTATCGGATGTCCGAATTGATGAAAAAATTGTTCAACACAATTTGTAATTGCCGGATCTGCTTTATCTACCATATTATAAATACCGGTTGAATGCCACAGATTAACTAAACCTTCAGTAAATTCCATCTGCAACCTCCTAACCTACTGTTACCAATACTTGTCCGTTTTGAACTTTGTTACCTACTTCAATTTCAACGGACTTAACTGTACCTGAAACAGGTGATTTAATTTCGGTTTCCATTTTCATTGCTTCAACAACAGCAATTACATCACCTTCTGCAATAGTATCACCTTCTGAAACTAAAACTTTCAAAACATTTCCAGGTAAAGCGGCCTTAATCGGAGTACCTTCACCTGTAGAAGCCTTAGCCTCAATACCTTCTTTTACGTTAAAGTCATATAATTTACCGTTAACAGTTGCTTTTCCGCCTTCTAATGCTACTGCATACTTTTTACCGTTTACGGTAACTGTGTAACCGTTTCCTGACGGTTCACAAGAACTTGGAGTTTCTGATTTATTTTCATTCTTACGAACACCAATTGTTCCCTTTCCTTGCAAGAATAATATACCTTTTTCTTTACAAGCGGCAGAAATAAACAAGTTTTCTTCATTAACTTCAAGACCTGCATCTTCAAGACGCTTTTTAGCAACTTCAAGACCTTTGTTAGGATCTTTATCGTTAAGATCAACAACTGTTTCTGTTGTAGGAGCCAAACCTAATTGTTCTTCTGCAATTTTAACAACTTCTGCATCAGGTTCACACGGAGTTTTACCAAAATAACCAAGAACCATTTTCCCGTAACCTTCAGCAATTTTCTTCCAAGAACCAAACATTACGTTATTAAACGCTTGTTGGAAATAGAATTGAGAAACAGGGGTAACGGAAGTTCCAAAACCGCCTTTTTCAACAACTTCTTTCATAGCGGCAACAACTTGAGGATATTTATCCATTAAGTTGTTATCACGTAGCATTTGTGTATTGGCAGTCAAAGCACCACCCGGAAGCGGTGATTGAATAATTTGCGGATTTACTGCAAGAGCTTCCGGCGGTAAGAAGTAATCTTTCATACAATCTTTGAAAATTTCTTCAGTTTCTAAGATTTTTTCAACATCAATACCTAAATCGTATTCCGTACCTTTTAAAGCGTGCCACATAGAAACGATATCAGGCTGAGCTGTTCCGCCTGAAACAGGTTTCATTGAAAGGTCGATACAATTAGCTCCGCCTTCTAAAGCTGCTAAGTATGCTGACAAACCTGTACCTGCTGTTTCATGAGAGTGGAATCTGATATCAGCGTCAGCACCCAAAATTTCACGAGTTCTTTTAATTGTTTCAAAAACTTTTCTTGGAGCAGAAGTTCCTGAAGCATCCTTAAATGCCAATGAATCAAATTCAATACCTGCATCAAGAATTGAACGTAAAACTCTTTCATAAAAATCAACATCATGTGCTCCGGTACAACCTATTGGTAATTCCATCATGGTAATTGTAACTTCATGTTTTAAACCGTGTTTTTTAATACATTGGCTTGAATATAACAAGTTATTAACGTCGTTCAAAGCATCAAAGTTTCTAACTGTTGTAACACCGTGTTTTTTAAACATTTTTGCGTGCAAATCAATAACATCGCGAGGTTGAGAATCAAGTCCGACTACGTTTACACCTCTTGACAAAGATTGCAAATTGATATCAGGACCTACAGCCGCTCTGATTTTATCCATTGTTTCAAAGGCATTTTCATTACAGTAAAAAATCGGTGATTGAAATCTTGCACCACCCGCAACTTCAAAATGTCTGATACCAGCATCAACTGCTGATTTCAACGCAGGAAGAAAGTCGTCAACAAAGACTCTCGCTCCGTACACAGATTGGAAACCATCTCTAAAAGATGTGTCCATAACCTTAATAAGTTTCTTTCCCATATTATTTTCCTTTCGTTTATTAAACTAAAATTAATTTCCTCTTCTTGCCATAATAGCTGCAATAGCAACTGCAATTGCTTCATCTACATTTGTTGCCGCTTTCTTAACTGTTGTTTTTACTTCTTCAACAGCTTCCGGAAAAATTTTGTTTAAATATTTTACAATTAAAGACATAACAAACATTACGCCTATCAAAATAATTAAAAATACCAAAACAAAACCCATACCCGTCAACATCACGACAAGTCCGTTTTCTAAGATTTCTAAATTCATAAAATATCTCCTATTGTAAGTACTGTTTTTTTATCATCTTTTGTAAGTAAAACGAGCCCGCCGTTAGTATCAATTTCTTTTGCCAACCCGTTTTCAACTCGGTTAAAAACCTGTACGCTAATTTCCTTGTTCAAGAAATTGCTTTTATTAATATAATCTTCTCTTATAAGCTCAAACCCCTTAACCAAAAATTCATCATAATGAGCAAAAAATTCGTCTAAAAGTTTTACTGTAAACTCTTTCAAGTCAATACTTTCACCAATTTCAAGATTAAGAGCCGTTGCGATTTTATTTGGAATATTGTCAACATCTAACTGTTTTGCAATCAAATTAACTCCAATGCCAAGAATAATTGCCTCCAGCTTTCCTCCGGAGTGAATAATACTTTCCGAAAGTATACCTGCTATTTTTTTACCATCAATTAAAACATCATTTGGCCATTTTATCTGCGGATTTACACCGTAAACTTCCAAAACTTTACACAAAACAACGGATAAATACTGTGTCAAATTTGAATATTTTTCTTCAAAAACCTCCGACGGTTTGAGAATGATAGACATAAAAAGATTACCTTCTCCCAAATCTACCCAAGAACGAGTAAGACGTCCTCTGCCTGCAGATTGAGATTTTGCAACAATAACAGTTTTGTCATCAAGCATATCCGCAGACGCTTTAGCATAACTGTTAGTAGACTCAACATTGTCTAATTCAATAATTCTCATCTTCTCCCCTGAGGTATTGTACACGTGTACCATAATTATACAACAAACAAAAAAATTATTGCTAAAAAATTTTTTCTGTTATACCATAGGTTTGACAAGAGGGAGAAAAATGGAACATTGGGTTTATAAAATGAGCATACTTGGTCATGGAGTATCAGTTAATATGGATACACTAATCACAATGTGGATTTCTATGGCTATTCTCATTACTCTTGCATTTTTAACAACAAGAAAACTTGATATGATTCCAAACAGACTTCAACTCGTCGGAGAAAATATTATTAAATATTTTAATAAAACCGCAAAATCAAGCATGGGCAACGATGAAGCGCAAAAACATATCGCTATTATATTAACACTATTTATGTTTATCCTAACCGCAAACCTCGTCGGACAATTGCCTTGGAAACTGATTCACTTGACAAACGGCGAACTTGCAGCCCCGACAAACGATATCAATATGACCGCAGCAATGGCAATTGTTGTTTCCATTTACTATATATTTTACGGAGTAAAGAGAAATGGGTTTAAATTTTTCTTTAAAGGCTTTAGTATTGATGGAATAATTATTACTCTTGTTGATACTTTAGAACTTTTTGTACGTCCGTTTTCATTGGCTCTACGACTTTTTGCAAACATTTTCGCAGGAGAAGTTTTAGTTGCAACGCTTTTAGGTCTGGTTGCAATTGTCGGACCGTTACCATTTATGCTTTTTGAACTGTTTGTAGCTTTAATTCAGGCCTTAGTATTCACGCTATTATCAATGACATACATTTCAATGGCAGTAAAAGAAGAATAATTAACACAACTACTATAATAAAAGGAGAAAACTTATGATCGAACAAACTTTAGATTTAGCAAAATTGGGTGCTGGTATCGCAATAGGTTTTGGTGCTATCGGCGGAGGTCTTGGACTTGGAATTGCAACCAAAGGTGTGCTTGATGCAATTGCTCGCCAACCTGAAATTAAAGATGAAGCATTCAAAAACTTTATTCTTGGTGCAGGTTTAGCGGAAGCAACCGCAATCTATGCTTTACTTATCGCTTTATTGTTAATTTTTTCATAAATAAAAGGTTAGTTTATAATGCTTGAATTTAATGCAACATTTTTAATCGCTATGTTTAGCTTTGTTGTGTTCATAATGATTATGAACGCAATCTTTTACAGACCAATTTTGGAAATAATAAGAAAACGTGAATCTTATATAAATTCCAATTACGAAGATTCAAAAAGATTTAAAGCTGATGCAGAAGAATACAACACAACAAGAACTTCAAAACTTGAACAAACGCAAGAAAAATGCAGACACGAATTTCGAACCGCAATAAATGAAGTTCAAGAGGCTGCAACTAAGGAACTACAAGCAGCAAGAGAGCATACAAAACAAGAAATTCAAGCTCAAAAAGAACAACTTTACATACAAGAAGACGAACTTAATAAAACAATAGAAAAAGAAGTCGTAAAAGATTTGGCAGCGTCTATTACCGAAAAAATACTCGGAGCAAAGGTAAAAATAACGGATTAACTATATGGAACAAATTATTGCCTTCACAAAATATATTCTTCATTCAAATATCATCAATTTTCTTTTAATGGTATGGATTTTGTATGCAATCATAAAAAAAATCAGCTTAGGAAAATTATTCGATAAGTCAGTAGACAAGGTTAAAGAAGAAATCCAAAAGTCTGACGATGAAAAAAATAAAGCAACAAAAATTCTTGATGATGCAAAAAAGCTCCTGAACAGACTTCCTGAAGATATTAAAACATTGGAAGCAAATAACTCGGAAAAGGTAGAAGTCTTTAAAAACCAAATAAAAGAAGATACCCACAAAACAATATATAATCTTGAGAAAAATATTGACAGAGTAATAGCAATTGAAGAAAAGAAAATTTCAAATATAACGACCGAAAAAACCTCATACGCATCAGTTGAACTTGCAAAACAACAAATAAAAGAAGCGTTAAAAGTTAATCCGGAATTGCATAATGAATTTTTTATGAACAGCCTTGATGAACTTGAAAGGGTGAAATTATAATGACAGAAGAACAAATTATTTCAGCTATTTCACAAAAATACGCCAATGCGCTGACAGAAACCGCTATTGAACTTGGCGGTCCTGATTATTTTGCACAACAATTAAAAGGAATAGGTGAAGTAATCGCTTCTTCTAACGACTTAAAACTTGTAATGGCAAATTCATCAATTTCTGTCACAAAAAAAATTGAAATAATTAACGAAATATTTTGTGGCAAAATAGACACAAAATTATTGAATTTTCTAAAAACTATCATTGAAAAAAACAGATTTGATGAATTTGCATCAATAAGATATGCCTACGAAAAAAATATCGAAAAATATTCAAATAAAAAAACAGTAGAAATAACTTCACCAATTGCACTAAATTTTGAAAACAAATCAAACATATTATTCAAACTTGAGCACAAACTCAATTGTGAAGTAAAACCTGTCTGGAAAGTTGACGAATCACTTATCGCAGGACTAACGTTCAAATTTGATGACTGCGTAATAGATACAAGTATCCGGACAAAACTGGAAAATTTAAGTAAGGGTATAACCAGGGGGTAACGAAATGACACTAATAAAACCTGATGAAATCAGCTCAATTATAAAAAATAAAATCGACAACTACGAACTACAAACAGAAGTATCTAACACCGGAACAGTTCTTGAAATAGGCGATGGAATTGCAAGAATATACGGGCTTCGCAATGTTATGGCAAATGAGCTTGTTCAATTTGAAGACGGGAAAGGAACTCTCGGAATTGCAATGAACCTCGAAGAAGATAATGTCGGCGTCGTAATATTAGGCGATTATATGGATATTAAAGAAGGTACAATTGTAAAAACAACGGGGAATATTGCCTCTGTTCCTGTGGGGGACGGACTTATCGGCAGAATTGTAGACCCTACGGGTAAACCTTTAGACGGAAAAGGAGAATACCCATATACAAAAATAAGACCTATTGAAAGAGTAGCTCCGGGTATCGTTACCAGAAAATCTGTTCATGAACCGCTACAAACAGGTTTAACCGCAATTGATGCACTTACACCAATCGGCAGAGGTCAGCGTGAACTTATTATCGGAGACAGACAAACAGGAAAAACAGCAATTGCAATAGATACAATCATCAACCAAAAAGGGAAAGATGTAATATGTATATATGTAGCAATCGGGCAAAAAGCATCAACAGTTGCTCACCTTGCCAAAACATTGGAAGATCACGGAGCAATGGCTTATACAATTATAGTATCTTCAACAGCCAATGAATCTGCACCGTTACAATATATTGCACCGTTTGCCGGTGTCACAATCGGTGAAGAATTTATGGAACAAGGAAAATCCGTATTGATTGTATATGATGACTTATCAAAACACGCTCAGGCATATCGTGCAATGAGCTTACTATTAAAAAGACCTCCTGGACGTGAAGCATATCCGGGTGATGTATTCTACCTTCACTCAAGACTGTTGGAGCGTGCCGTTAAATTAAATGATGAACTTGGCGGCGGCAGCATTACCGCGTTACCAATTATTGAAACACAAGCCGGCGATGTATCTGCCTACATTCCGACAAACGTCATTTCAATTACTGACGGACAAATATTTTTAGAAACTAACGCATTTAATGCAGGTCAAAGACCGGCAATAAATGCGGGGATTTCAGTTTCACGTGTTGGCGGAGCCGCTCAAACTAAAGCTATTAAACAAGTTGCCGGGAAATTGCGTTTAGATTTGGCGCAATACAGAGAACTTGAAGCTTTTGCTCAATTTGCTTCAGATCTTGATGCCTCAACCAAAAAACAATTATTAAGAGGTCAAAAACTCACAGAAGTGCTTAAACAACCTCAATATAATCCGTTGAGTGTTGCCGAACAGGTTTCAATACTGTTTGCGGCAAATGAAGGAATACTTGACGACGTTGACAATTCAAATATCGCAAGGTTTAAAAAAGAATGGTTTGTATACTTTAATGCAAACTTAAAAACTCTTGCAGAGCGTTTAAATGCAGGTTCAGCATTGTCTGATGAAGACAAAACAACATTAAACAACAGTTTAAATACTTTTAAAAGCACATTTTAACACGATATAAAGGAGAAAACAGAAATGAAATGTTATAATCATCACGACAGAGATGCGTTTGGAGTTTGTAAAATATGCGGCAAAGGATTATGCCTTGAATGTCTAAAAGAAGAAAAAGGTATAATTCTGTGCAAAAGCGGTAAATGCCTTGATATTTCACACAATATAACAAGCGGACTTGTCGTTGTTGCAATTATGTTTATTATTATATTCTTGAAAATACTCGTTTTTTAAAAGTAATATTATAGGATGACAAATGGCAAATTTAAAAGATATAAAAAACAGAATACAAAGTATTGAAAGCACAAAAAAAATCACACGTGCGATGAAGATGGTTGCGGCAGCAAAAGTAAAAAAATCGGAAACTGCAGTAAAAGCATCCAGACCATACACGCGTGAACTTATTTCAATGTTTCAAAAATTACTAAATTCGGTAACCGAATACAGCAGAGAAACTTTGAAAATTAAAGATGCCATAGATGATTATCCGTCATTATTGGAAAAACGAGAAATAAAAACCGCCGGCATACTTGTTTTGACCTCAAATAAAGGACTGGCAGGAGCTTATAACGCAAATATAGTCAGAGAAACTATCAAAAGGATAAAAGAATACAAAGAAAAAGGAATTGAAGTTCAATTATTTATTGCAGGTCAAAAAGGAATTTCCGGACTGAGAAAAAAATGTATGGCACTAGGTTGTCCTATTGCAAAAAAATATTATTCGGCAGTAGATACACCTTCTCCTATAGAAGCTAGAGAAATAGCCGAAGATATGGCTGAATATTACGTAAATAAAAAAATTGATAACATAGAAATTATCACAACTCGATTCAAAAATATGATGAGTTATTTTACAGAAAGTTGGCAAGTCCTGCCGGTCACAGGAGTTACCGATATTCATGAAAGGCTTAATGACAACATAGCTGAAGCGTTAATGGAATTTATACCTGATATGCACCATATCTTACAAAAAATAGTTCCTATGTATATGACCAATATCTTTTATCAAGCACTGTTAGAAGCTCAAGCAAGCGAACTCGCATCAAGAATGACTGCAATGTCTGCTGCCACATCAAATGCAGAACAAATGATTCATGACCTGTCAATTGAGTACAACAAAACTCGCCAATACGCAATTACTCAAGAAATTATTGAAGTTGTAACAGGTGCTAATTCACAAATGCACTAGTCTATTTTTCCAATAAAACGACAGCGTTAGCTTCAATTGCCAACTTTTGCCCTACAGCATCAAGTTTTTCTTTTGTCTTTGCTTTTATAGATAAATTTGATGGTGGAATTTCAAGAATTTGGCATAAAACCGATTTCATTTTTGGAATATACGGCATCATTTTGGGAGCTTGCGCAATAATATTACTATCTATATTTACAATTCTATACCCCAATTCCAAAACATGATTATATACGTGTTTTAATAGAATTGTGCTGTCAATATCCTTGTATTTTGGGTCTGTATCAGGAAACAATGTTCCGATATCATCCAGCGCCAAAGCTCCAAGCATTGCATCTATTAAAGCATGAATTAAAACATCAGCATCAGAATGACCTAAAAGTCCTTTTTCATGCGTAATTTTAACCCCGCCAATTATCAAATCGCGCCCTTCTATAAGTTTGTGAATATCATAACCTAATCCAATTCTATACATAAATCCTCCCCTTAAAGTATAGCATAATTTTAGAATATATGATAGAGTGAGTGCTATGGTACATATATTAGCAGTATCCGGTCCGATTACTCAGCGACAAATACCGGTGCAAACTATTCCAACAACACAAGAAAACATCTATTACGAAGATTATGAATTACCGTTTTACTACGTAATTGGAATAAAAATTATGGAGAAGATTATGGGCAACAATGCAACAAACAACGTAACAGTAACAAGAGAAATAAACAACAATAATACTATTACAACCTCTACAGTAAATACAGAGCAACCAACAATACCAACGTACAAGTGTTGTCCGGGACTTTATATAGAACTTATCATAATTGCAATAATAGTTATTTTGGGTATTATCTTTTTTGTAAAATCTGTCAAATCAAGAAAATATTACAAATGCCCAAATTGCGGCGAATCTTTTCGCTCTGAAAATATGACCTCAATGACTTGTAAAGTTTGCGGAAGTACTCTGGAAGAAACTGATGATACAACAATTTCTGACAAAACTAAATAAATCAATTGTTTATAATTTCTTATATTATAAACATTTTTATAAATTTATATTTTTGCACAAACC
>CAMGGL010000045.1 GCA_946055575.1 uncultured Candidatus Melainabacteria bacterium | reverse complement strand
AAGCCGGATGAAATATACGCAGATATTACAATAACGAAAGGTTAAACTATGGTTGAAAAAGATTACAAGTTATACGGAACAAAGATTTTGAATCTAAAAACGCAAGAAATCGGTTTGTTGATTTGTTTATGGGAAAACAAATTTGCTGATAAAACCGTCGACTTTGCCACCCGTGTAGATAAAACCGGCAAGAGATACAACATTGAACTCGACAACATCAGAGGGTTTGAAGATGATTTAGAGAAATAAAAGAACCCGAGAACGCATACAATTATCTTATACTGAGTTTCAGACAAGATTTGCACAAGACATGCAGACAGCACTTGAAAGTTATATCAAAACCGAAAACGCAAAGCCATATTTTAAAGCCAATAAAACTCCAGAATCCGACTTGTACTTTGACTTACAATGGAATTTTAACCACTTTGGAAATTCTGCTTGGTATATTGAAAAACTTTAACAAATTATATATCGCAATATATGCAATGTGACAATTTTTCTTGTTTTGTAACAATTCATTTGCAATTGTAAATTTTTGCCACAAAAAACCTAAAGATTTTGTAAAAAATGCCGATATACATGGAGTGTGAAAGGTTTTAATTTTGACGTCATAACCTTAACATACAAGAAAATAGGTACAGAAAGTGGCAATAAACAACGATAGAAATCTATTAGAACAACAGATATTATCAAATTCAGGTTTAAAGGGAAAAGAATTAGAAAACCTTAAAGCCCGTCTTACGATGCTTTCTGAACAACAATTACAAGCAGAATTATCTAAGTCACTTTCAGGAAATAATAAAGGGGAATGGTACACAGGGGTTATGCTTGAGCATAATGAGTCTGTCGTTATGCGAAATAATCACGACCAAACAACTTATATCGATGATAATGGAAATGAAATTTCTGAACTTAAAGACGGTGATGAGGTTTTAGAAAGAATAATTAAATCAACCGATGACAAAGGCAATGTTTCTGAAACTACCGTTACATTCTCAGGTGGCAGACCTTTAACTCAAACCAAAACTAAAAACGGCAACACAACTGAAACCACAACATACAAATACAATGATGATGCAGATGTTCCATTCGTTACGGTTGAAACTAAAAAAGCAGATCAATCTAAAGTAACAACAAATGTACTTGAAGTAGATATTAACGGCAATTTTGATAACGAAGATTTTATAGACAGAAAAACAATTTTATTAGACGGAACAGAAAATTTTGTAGTTAAAGAAAACGGCAGACTTACCGAAAATGTAAAGAAAATCGGTAAACCTGAAGTTACAACCGTATATAACGGAGATAATATTCAAGACCTTGATTCTAAAAAATTAAATCGTTTAAAACAAAATGAAGTTTATTATGACGGCAAAGGTAATACTTATGTTCAGATAAATGCAGGTGAAACAGCTCAAATAATGGCTGACAGGATAAATAAGAAAAGAGCAGCAGGACAACCACAAGTAACTGCACAACAAATTATTGAACTTAATCCTAATCTTGTCAAAAAGAATGGTGAATTTGTTTTACAAAAGTTTGAAAACGGTGTTAAAGGTCTTGGAGAAGTAAAAGTTCCGGGTGAATTTGATGCAAATTCTCCGTTTATCCGAACTCGTCAATCTATACAAAAAGCAAATAATTTGGCAAACCAAGCTGAAATTGATAAACAAATTGCAACAAAAGTTACTAAAAATACAGATAAAAAATTTGCAGCAGAACTTGCAAATAACGGTTTCAAACCAACAAGAGAAAATGCTATTTTCTATAACAGATTTAATGCACTTAATCCGACACAACAACAGAATGTTTTGAGTGTAATCAAGTATTGCAAAAACCAAAAGATAACTGATCCGAATAAAATTAAAGCAAGAATACTTGAAACATTCCCTGAAATTAACTTGTTTGATTCAGGTAAAGTAATTCCAATGAATTCATCTTTTGGTACTCCTGCATTCCAAAGAAAAAATCCTGTTGCATTAGAAACATTTTTAACTGAAACATTGAAATTAGATTTGAAATCCGAAACTGGTGCAATGGTTTATGAAAGGCTCTTAAGTTTACCGCAGGAAGCATTAAACAAAATAAATGCACAAAATTTTGTGGATTTATCTAAAGCAAATTTTGTAGAAATCGCCCATAGATTTGAGGCAAACGGTGTAGATATAAGAACAAGACAAGAACACCAAATTGAAAATAATTCTCCAAGAATGAAAGCAGAACAAGAGAAAAGAGAATTGAGAGAAAGTGCTTCTCAAAACATTGCTCTTGCTTACGATAACGCTATAAATATAATCAAACAGTATCAAGGTAATCAAGGTTGGATAAATGTTGGATTTTACAGAGAAAAATTAGGAAAACTTTTATCCAATATAAACCCGACAAAAATAAATACTTGCTTTGACGATGTAATAAAAGAATTAGAAAAAGAAAAGAAATTTGCAGTTGGCTACCTTAAAGGTAAAAGCACTAACGATAAAGAATTTAAAGACGCATTTAAAAAGATTTCAGGCGGTGTTGAATACAATGAAGCAAATATGAAAGCATTTTTAGATGTTGCACAAGAAGAAGGTGCTGATTTTAATGATGAAAAATACAATAAGAAATTCTGGAATGCTTACAATAAAGCATTCGGAGTAGCTAAAACAGATAAAAACGGTAAGGTTTATTATGAACCGCAAGTTGTTAAAGAAGCAACTTCAAGAACTAATTTCCAACAGTATGTTGATGGAGCAGGCGATATTGTCTTAATGCTTTTAGGTACAGAAGCTATTGGTAAAGGTGTTGCATGGGCAGGCGGCAAAATAATCTCTAAAGTTTCACCTTATGTCCCGAAATTCTTGGCAAATGCAGGTTCAAAAACCGTTATGACAATCGGCTCAAATAATATAACAGTTGGCAGAGTTGCAGCAAATATGGCTTCACAGAGTGCATCATTCACATTGTGGGATGCAAGCAAAAATTATATCAACTTGAAAACAAAAGACATACAATATTCAGGCGAAGCGGCTGAAAAAGAATGGGAAGCATACAAAGAAGGTAATGTTGAATCCGCTAAATTTGGTGCATTTGCAGGTGCTTTAAATACAACCGTTGTCGGAAAAGTTATAAATGGCACAATGAAAATGTTTGAAAAACCGATAGCAAAAGCTATTGGTAAAGTCGGCAAATCATTTGAAAAATCTCCGGCAATGACAGGTAGTGATGTTATGAAAACATTTATGCTTAACCAAACACCGGGGGCTTTAGCAAAAACGGCGGGAACAATCGCAGAAATCGGCGGATTTACTTTATATGAAACAGCAAATGAAGTAACAAAAGAATTATTGAAAAAAGATGAGAATGGTGAACATCATCTTCCTGCAGAATTAACAGAAAACGGCTTGACTTCATACTTATGGGATAGATTAAAAAGTCAGGCAGCTAATTTAGGTGAAATAAAAGCTATTTCAAGATTAATCTTTATGCACAAAGGTGCAATACAAGAACAGGCAAGATTGATGGATGAAAACCTTGCTAAATGTGAAACTTTGAAAAATGTTCAAATCAAAAAGACCGAAATTAATGGCAGAGAAATATTTGAAGTAACAATGCCTGACGGTAACAGAAAGGTTGCAAATTCAGTTGAAGAAGTAATTGCTAACTGCAATGTCCTAATGCAACTTGATATAATTTCCAATGCAATGAAAGAAGCTGAAGATGAAGGTACGAAAACGACTCCGCAAGGTTTGAATGCAGAGGGAGATGCTTTAATTCAAAAAGCACGCAAAGAAAATCCTGCAACTGTTGTTGAAGAAAAAGTACGCAGACAATGGCAACAATCTGATTTAGAAACACCTGTACCTGAAGTAAAAGTTGATTTATTCAATTTAGATCCAAATGCAGGGTTAAAAGAATCGGCACAAAATGTTGAAAATGAAGTTACATCTCTAATATTTAAAGGTAAATTGAATGAAACTTTAACTCAGCGATATAATGAAATGGGCAGAGTATTGACTGAAATCTCTAAAAAGCACTCAGCAGATATAGAAGCACTTGCAAAAGCTAATCCTAAAAATAAACAAGCAGTTGCAGACGGAATTGTAAAAATTCTTGCACGAGAACTCGGAATGGAAGGCTTTGAGCCGCCTATCGTATTTGAAAATACAAATGGTGCTGATGGTGGAGCAGATTGGCCTAACGGAAGAATAGTTATAAATGAAAACATAACAAATGTTAAAGCCCTAACGTCGATGATTTCACACGAATTTGTCCACATGTTGCAATTCAGAGATGTGTTAGCTCAATATGGTGAACAAGGGTTGAGAGATTTAATTGCTAATGACAAGTCTATTCCTGAAAATGAAAAAGAACAACACATTCAAAACGCATTGAATAATCCATATAACCAACATTTATTACAAAGCTATAATTTCCAAAAAGCACAGACCGGAACGGTAAATGATTATTTAAGAAGAATTTATAAAGATGAATTTACAAATACCGTTGGGCCGGAAGATATGCCAAGATATATAGCTCAAGCTGCGGAAAGAGAAGCTTACAGTTCTCAAGAAAAAGTGGACAGAGGCCTCGATGAAAGTAATCTTGAAGAATTATCAGTTGGCGAATTTGTACCTGATGATTCCTCATTAGCTGCATTAAGAGCAAAAATGAAAGCTAAATTGCAAGCAGGTCAAGATGTATCTTCCAATAATTCGCTGAATAGAACTTCAGAACATACAGAAGATTTCGAAATAAATTCTGATGGAACAATAACACGCAAAGGAGTTCCTGCGGGAATTTCAACCATGTCAGATGCTGAATTTGCTACAAAAGGGAGAGAATTGTGCAGAAGATCTGACGGAACAGAAAGCCCTGCTGCAAGAGCACTATTAGAAGCTGTTAAAAACAGTGAACTTACAAAACGTTCCTACGATCCAAATCAATTCAATCTTGAAGAATTTAAGGAAATGTCAAGAGATTACAAAGGTAATATGTTTGATGCAGAAATATTAGGTTTTGCGAAGGAAATGGTAGAATGTATTCCAAAAGGTAAAGATGACGATTTACTTACAAACACTGATTCAACAATAAGAAATATTATTATGTTTCAATTAAATTATGCAAAACCTGAAGTAAGACGTTGGATAGTTGATGCTACCAAAAAATTAATGTCTAATCCACATGTAAGAAACGGTATTGTTTATGATATTATAGACTCTTGTACTGAAGGCAATTCTAATGATGGTTATACTTTTAATCAAAAAACATTTGATAAAATTTATGAAATGTTTGAAAAGAAAACTGTTGACGGATATGAACAATTTCCTATAAAAAATCGTGAATTTACACAAGATTTTACATATTCATTAATGATTGCCGAAATAGCTAAAAGTGCAATACGATATGAAACAGATGCCAGTGGCAAACAAATAAAGTATTTTGATGATATTGGTTTTAAAATATGTATGGCACAGCCTTTAGCAGATCCGAGTCGTAGTTATGTACATTATGATATAACAAAAGACAGAGAGACAGGAGAAATAGATCTTCATGGAAGAGCAGATATTTTACAAAATTATATAATACAAGAAACTGAAAGAAAACACTTCCAAACTGAAGTCGAAAAAAGAGAATATAATTTGCGTACTTATAAATACGATACGTGGATAGAGCATGATAAATATGCCAAACCACTCAGACAGTTATGTATGGTTGACGGCAAACTCGATGCCCAAAATTGCTTTGCAGTTGATTACATGCGTGAAAACTTGGGTATGTGGAAAGAAGACATAGTCAAAGTAATGGAAACATGCAAAAATCAAAATGGTGTTTTGGATATGACTATGCTTCGTCTTATAAAAAATGATGAGTATAGATACAGCAGCGGAATAATTAATCAGTTAAAGAGATTAGGTCAAGATATAAATATTTTATATGATGAAAACGGTCATGTAAATCAAGAAACTTTAGGGCTTTTAAAGAAATCGTCCAAAGCATTTTGTCTTTCTAAAATTAATAATCAGACTTGGTATGACACGAAATTTAGTTATGATATCTCTCAACACTATATGGTGGATGGCAAAATAGATTTAGAAAAACTGAAAACTGTTGAGGCTGAAATTGAAGATTTAGCAGAAAAATTAGGTACTAAGGACTTGTATTCTTGGTATGATAGATGTACTTTAAGCAACCTTTATAATAATATGAAAGCAGATCCCCAAAATGCTCAGCAAATTTTAAATAAAGCTATAAAAGTTGGTACATATATTTTAAATAGAAAAATTTCGGATAAAGACGGAAAGGGATTAGATTTAACCATTTTAGATTATTATGCCTCAATACCTGATGATTTATGTAATGTTATAAAAGGTGATACTTGGCTTGAGCCATTTATTACAGGTGAACCGTTAGATAAAAATACTCATTATGATAATTTGATTTCTCGTTTGAAACCTGAAGTTAAAGAAACTTTAGCAAAACATGGAATAGATATAAATTATGTATTATCAGCTAAAGAAAATCAATCTAATAAGAAAACTGAAATATCTGCACAAGCTCAAATTCAATTTGAACAAGCTATTGAATCATTAGATAAAACATTAGCAACAGCAGATATAAGCCGTGGTATAGAACTTGAATATACTAAAGAACAATTCGATCGAGACATATTAGAAGTAATAAAAGATTTATCACCAGCTAGAGCAAATGACATCCTAAATTCTTACGGCTTAACCCTACGTAACGGCAAAATTGAAGGTGTAATATGTGAACCTAAAATTGAGGCTCCTGAGGGCTTGACAAAAGTTAATCAAAAAATAAAACAATGTATAAATAAATTTCAACATAATAGAGTTACAACACAAGATCCGGCATTAAATTCTTTATATACAGTACTGACTACAGATTTCCCTGAATTTGCTATGCTTGCAGGTACGATTGGCAAAGACGGTCAAAGAGTGGATACAACAATCCTAAAACAAATGCAGACATTGATAAATAATCCGCAATATAAAACATTATCACCTAAAGAACAACAAATGGCAAAATTAGTTTTGATGTTTAGAGGTTTTAGCGAAATTGATTCAACTCCCGATGTCATTAAAAAAACTTTCATGATAGATAATGACGGATTAGGATTTAATGTTACACACAAACGTTACAAAAGTAGTGAATATGCAGCATCAATACTTGAAAGATTTAATTTAACCGAATCTGAAAAATACGCACTTGGAGATTTAGTTGCTCATTCAGGTTGGAGTAAAGAATATAATGGAGGTCTTGTCGATAGAAAAATTGCCGTAGATGAAACTGAAGATACAAAGTTTGATCCAAGTTTGGATACAAAAAGGAATGCTCAAAAAGTTGCTGTAAACACAAGATTTGGGACATTAAAGCTTTCTAAACTTATTGAAGATGTCATAAATCCTGATAATAATGTTGATATAAAAGAAATTGAACAAATGCAAAAACAAGTTTATCAAAATATGCAGGTTGTTAATTCAGTAACCGCCAAAGATCTTGAACCATATTGGGAAACTCAAATAATTGACGGTGTTGAATGTCAAGTTATTGATTTAAGAAAAACAAAATTGCCTGATGACTTCTACTTAATGGGACATTTCACACAACACGGTGTAGATAAGCTTTATGAATTGCTAAGTAACAATAATGATAAAGCATTTTTCTCAAATTCTCTGATAAAACCGGGATCTGCAAAAACATTTGCTGGCAGAACAGAAGGTATAATATCTGAATTTGACAATAGAAATGTTGCTGAAACATATAGAATGAACATCGATTCAGGTTTTGGTAAATCTTATAATACTTTTGTAACTACAATGGCAGGAAAAGGATGTAGAGAAGTCGCAAGCCATGTTAAAGAAAAATTAAATCTAACCAACGAAGAATATGGTTTACTTATGGAACAAATAGTAGATATAAGACTGAACGAACTTGATGACTATTACAATATAGGTGGTAGACGTTTATCAAAACAAGAAATCGCTGATGCTCACAATGAAGCATACGAATCTATGTTAAAATCTCAAGGTGAACAAAATGAAATAACCATTTTAAATCAAAAACCAATAGCATATGCTTATTCAGCTTCAAGAACATATCAAGGTCTTTGCCCATTTGATATGAAAAATAATCCGCTTAAAAGAATTATCATTTTCCCTTAATACACACTTGAAAGAGATTTACCATTTATAATATTTGGGACTAGTTTATTTACTCATAATTAATCCCAAATAACTCTTTCTCTATTTGCTTAAAATGCTTAGGGGAAAGAGTTTTTTGTTTTTGATTTTGCTTTGGCTCTGTTATTTGTTGTTTTATCTGTGGCAAATTTTTCAAAATATTCATCAGTGAATACATTTCTGCTTGCGGGGTTTGTTGATTATTGTCAATATCATTTGAAATTTTATCCATAATTTTTTGTGCAAACTTTATCAGTTCACGATTAAAAAGTTCCTGTTCTCTGCCTTTTTCAAACCTTTTTTTATCCCATTCGTATTCTTTCTTCCAATAGAATAAAGTCCTGCGCGAAAGGTCAAGTTTTGCCCCAATCACACCAAGCGGTTGTTTTTCATAAACGTACAAATGCTCTGCCTGCTTTAATTTATCTAATTTTGTCATAGCTATACCTCAAAAATTATTCTGTCTACCGTAAAATTTGTTTTATCGGATAATCTTCGCACCTGAAAATTACAAGTTCTATCGATTATTCCAAGATTTTGAAAATATTTAATCATCTGATTTAGGAGTGCTAGTGTATTTTTCAATACTTTTGGCGGTAAATTTCTGCCTTTGCAAAAATAGTAAAATTTCTGAATATCAGCGCATGTAATATCATTTAAGTTTTTATTTTTGAAAAATGGGGAAATGTGGCAATTTAAAATCCCGCAGTATCTTCTATAGGTATTGAATTTGCAATTATTTTTGACATAATTTTCCAAAAAATAATTAACTGCTGCATCAAATGTTATAACCTGATAATTTGTCGTTTGTTTTGTGCAAATGATAAATTCTTGCTTTGGCTTTTCTTCCTGATATTTATACAAATCCTGTTCAAATACCAATTTACCCTTATTCAAAAGCCGTTCAAGTTCTGTTTTACAATTACATTCGGCAACCATCTCTATCTCATCAATAGTAAATTCTTTTAAGTGTCGCGCCAGTTTAAGTATGTTCATTTTTGTTCCTTTCTGTCTTGGATTATTCGGGGTGTCGGCGGAGTAACGTCCGACCGACACCTTACGGGCTGGGTTCGCTTACGCTCACACGGCGCCCTACCGAAAATCCGCTTCATAAAATCTGCTCCATAATTTCTTTTGTAATTTCGGTTAAATTATTATCTTTGGCAAAAGTTTCCATTTGGTTTATTAATTGAATAATTTGTCTGAATCTGTTGTATTTTGAATGGATATATTCAATCGATTCAGGAGTAAATTTAATTTCCGAAAGTTGTCCTATTATTTGAGATAAATCGTTCACTCCAAAAGTTTCAAATTTTAAAATTTCTGAAAATCTGTCATATAGATGTTTGTATCTTTCAAATTTCCTATGAGCCAAACCCATTCCAATAAAAATTATTGGGCAGCCGGTTTCATCATGAATATCTCTGAGAGTTTCAATAGTTTTGTAGTTATTCATCAGATAATCAATTTCATCAATAAAAATCACCTGCGGGTTTTGTTTCAGCTTTTTAACCACGATATTAAAATTATCAGAAGTCAGAAATCTAGGAATCTCGTCTAGTTCTTTAACCATTTCTTCTAAAAGCCATCTGCCTGTCATAAGGTTTGATGCTCTTAAATAAATTCCGTCATATTTGCACGCAAGCCATAAAGCTGTCTGTGATTTCCCAAGTCCGGGCTCACCATAAACTAATCCCATCTTTGGAATATTTTTCGGTTTGTTGATTAGGTTTTCAACAAGTCCGATAAAGTTTTTTATATTTTGTGTTTTTACAAAAATCTTATTCATATAAAAGTCTATACTCCTTTGTATTTTTGAATTCTGTTATCCAAGAATTACTTGGGTCGTTTGCTATTAAATACTCATATTTTTCTGAATTATTTTTGAACAGCGTTCGAACCCTTTTTGAATCCGTTTTGAATGAGGGCTGAATTTCTGTTAATTCTATCTGTGTTTCAAGTAACTTTATATTCTCTGTTTTCAGATATTTTTTAACCGATTCTACAGTTTTCTTTTTTAATTGTCGCTGTTTGATGATTTTCTGTTTGTAATCTTCATAGTCTTTAACATCACCTAAAAGTTTTGCCATTGGATGAGTTTCTGTTACTCGTTCTGCAGTGCACAAGTATTCACCTTTCGGGGTGTAAACCTTAATACTTGTCAGATCAAAAAGATTGTATTTAATTAAAACTTTGCTTTTAAAACCGTATAACCTTTCATCAAAATAGTCGCAATTTAAAAATCTTATTCCGTTTCTTTGAATTGTTTTTACTTCGGTTGCAAGCATCAAATCGTCAAGCGTATTTATATCAATATTTTGTCTTTTTCTTTCAGATAAAACTTCTGAAATTGTTTTATCCGGCACATTTGGACAAGGTTGAGAATTCTTAAAACTCAACCACATATCTATCATTTTTATCGTTTCTTCAATAGTTGGAATATATTCATTATGAAGATTTTTGTGGAATTTTTCATTTCGCATCATATAGGCAGGTTTGTTCTGAATACTGCTTCCGATATAACTTGGCAATAATTTTTCAAAACCTTCCTGAAATTCTTTGAAAAATCTTTCAATTACTTTGGCTCTTGCGTTGTATGGTCTTGCAAAAACTGTTTCAATACCTAACTTTGAATACAAACCCTGAAACCCAAGTTCTGTAAATCCTTTATCATCAGTAAAATATTTTGCTCTAAATGCTCTGCCGTTATCCTGATAAACAACTTTTGGTATCATATCAAGATTTATTATTGCGTTACGAAGTGCACTAGCAATACACTGAGTATTTTCTTCAAGCATAATTTCGTAACCGACTAAAGCCGTTGATTTCCAATCCAAAAATCCGACTAATGTTGCACGGCAGGGTTTGCCTGTAAACGGATTAATAACTTGAAAGGCTAATTTATGCCCATCTGCTACAAGAATATCTCCGACTTCTAAAAGCGAAGCATCACGCTTTATATATGGTTCGACTTTATCTGATAATGCTTTTTCTCCGTCACGTGCAAGAATCCATTTGTCATAATTATTATCTTTAAACCATTTTGCATATCTCCTAAAAGTGATATCAGCCGGAATAAAACTCTGTCCTTGTTCTTTTAGTTTGTATTTTGTTAATGCGATTGCTTTTCCGATTGAAAGTCTATTTGGATGCAAAAGTAAACCCATAAATATTTTTATTTCTTCATCGTTCAGAACTGTTCGGTATTCCCGAACAGTTGAATATTTATACTGAGGCAGAAGTTTTGTATAATCTTCCGTTCCGTTTAACATCGTATACCAACGGTGCAAACTTCCGCGGGAGATTTTACCTAAAATCTCAAATAAGTGAGAGTTTGAAGTATTATGCAATTTAACAAAATCATAATCAGCTTGAAGTTTGTTTTGAGATTGCTTTCTAAACTCAAGCCACTTGTGAACTACATCAAGTCTTGCGAGAGCTATTTGTTTACATTTTTCGGGTGTGAAGTTTGTCATAATAAATTACCTCACACACATTCATCACTCACCTTTCGGAATAAATCAAGTCCTGAATCTCAATATCAGAGACATTTCGACACATATCAAAATGCAAGATAATTTATTTTTGCACTTTATTGCACTTATTTGCACTTGGCTCAATGCTAAATTCCATGCTAAATAGACCCTAAAACAAGTTTAGGGTGACGAGCTTTCAGTGAAAAATAGTGCAAAAATCAGGACAAAAGTGCAAGAATAGTCCAACAAATCTCTACGCTATAAATCTGCCTAATTCGCCCTAAAATTAGGCATACTTGCCCCAAAACTCCCATCACAACTGTCCTGAAAACCTATACAGGGTCTTACCGACTTGTGGTTCTACGCCCGAACTATAAGATGCTGAAACGAGTTCAGCATGACAGTTTAACTTAATGGTGTCGACGGCGGGACTTGAACCCGCACGGGTTTCCCCACACGCCCCTCAAACGTGCACGTATACCGATTCCGTCACGTCGACATATCTTATTCAATTATCAAGGAATTACTTTCTGAGTATAACACAAAATATTATATAAGTCTAACGAAAGTTATAAATGTTATCATCGTTACAATATACATTGGTATAAAATTCAAGGCAATTCCCGTCACAAACCATATTGAGTAATCTTTTCTATTATCCTCAAATACACGTAAACCGTACTTGCAACTACGTTTATAGTATCCGTTTTCATAAACTGAGATTACTAACATTAAAACAATCAAAAACAATTGAGAT
>CAMGGL010000044.1 GCA_946055575.1 uncultured Candidatus Melainabacteria bacterium | reverse complement strand
ATCACAAAAATGTGTTTTTTTATGTTTAGGATTTTGAATAACATTTAAACCACTATCCCATGATGCATACATTTTTCTTTCATACTCTTGTTCTTTGAAAGCTAAAATATTCTCTGTATACATCCTAATAGCAATAGTATCTTCTATCTTTGGATTAAATATCTTTATAAACTGTAAATCTATAAGCGTTGAAATAGCCTTATGTAATTCCTTTTCATTCAATCCCAGAGTTCTCATTAAATATGTATATGAAGCTAAAAACTCTGTATCAAAATTATAGTGATTATTAACAGCATAATTAAATTCCGTTATAAGTCGACTAAGCAAAATATTTGCATTAGCGTCAATTGAATTAACTAATACATGAGGAATAATAAGAAATCCCCCTGCTGTAAATTCTTTATATATTTTTAAAGTCATAGTTAAATATCTCCTAATTTAGTTCTTAATTCCGTCATTCTAACAGTATATTTTTCTTCGGGTTTGAAATTTTCGACAAATATTTTATATTGTTTAGCTATAACAGATAATTGGTTTGGATTTTTTATTTTACAATTTATTGAGTACAAAGCTACAATTTCCGAAATATCCCAATTACATGTTTCACAAATTCTATATCTGCCTTGATATTTTAAAAATTCACTTGGTTTCATTGATAAATACTCCTATCTAATTAATCATTTTACTCATAACATCTGCTATTATTGAGTTTTGACATTTAAAGAGATCTTGAATTACAGGTGCTGATTTAGAATTAATACCAAAATGTTTTCTAATATCTTTAAATTTTTTTAACTCTAACTCAAACCTAATTGTTTGTTGTGTTTGCTTGTAAAGTTCATCTGATATATGCTTACGATATTCTCTATGTTTTGCCTTTTTTATTTCAGCACCTTTGATGTATACTGACAATCGTATTTTTGAAGACAATGTTTTCTTTTCAATAACTAAACCATTGAACTCCGGAATATGTTTATTTGGAATAACGGTAAATCCTTTTTTATAAGGACAGTCTTTATACATATAAATATTGTATTTATATGTAATACGTTTTAATATTTGTCTTAATTCTGAAATATAAAGAAGTGGATTATCTTTAATAACAACATCTTCACATACATCTGTTCTAAATGTAGGAGCCATTGTTACTAAATAATTACTATCAATTTGAACTCCAGACAAAGAATATATTCTTTCAGCAATAGATTTATAATTTTCTTTGGTTATGTAACCAAGTGATGAAGCTGAAACAAATAATTTGCCTGATATTTCTATCACAAGTCCTGCTTTAGTTTTAACATAACTGAAACCTAAAAAAGAAGCTTTGTATACATCATTATCTGGTAACTTACAATATTCGTATGGTATACAGGTTTTTATCTTATCAATTTTAATAGTATTATCTTTAATTATATTATTCATAGTTGTATTCTCCTTTTTATTATTTTTAATGTTAATGTTTTTTTCTCTTACCATAATTATTCCTTTCAGTTTAACTTAATGTGAAATAAATCACCTTTGCACGAAATAAATTCGTGTTTTTTTGTTGTTAAAAACAAAAAAATAGTATATTTAAAATTTTTTTTATTTTATCTACCCTAATTTAAGGTATTTTTACCCAATGATATATCTACAGCAGAGTTGCTAAGAAGTATCATCAATTTGCTTCTTTCTGCTCTTTGATTTTATTGCCTTAATTTCTTCTTTTACCTTTTCTATTTCTGCCAAAAATTTTAAATATTCTTCCCCTTCATACGGAAAAATCTTAAATAAGTTAGTTTTAGGCATATAAGCATAAAATTGTAGTTCTTTTAAATGATGTGTCAGGTTTAAAAGTGTTTTTCTTTCATAATTAGGAGACCTATAATTTTTATAATATTCACATGTACGGCAAAATAAAGGGTTCGTTAATTTACCTGATAAATATTCCCATTCTTTGAAATTAATTATATCGCTGTGTTCTCCAAGTTTTGTTTTTTGTAGTTCTATTATTTGCTGATTCACTTCTTCAATTAAAATTGAATAACCCCGAAAAGATTCCTCTTTATTCAAATCAAATAAAGGTTTTCTTTGCTTGGACATTTCGCGTTCATGTTCCAATTTTTTTAATTTTAGATTGAGTTTTTTCAAAGCTCTCTCACGAGTTTTTTTATACTCATGCTGGAAGAATATGCAATCACCACACCTAGATAATTCATACTTAAAGTTTTTCATTATTACTCCCCCATAGAAAGATTTTGCATATTCTCCTTTTCTTCTATCGCTTGATTTAACTCCCCAAATGTAGAGCAACTATCAGGTTTTAGTTCTGACATTGTATTTTCGACAGGCATTACTACTTCAATACTTTTTTCTACGGTATCATTTATTTCAGCGGTTGATACCGTATTTTTAACCTCTTGAGTTATTTCTCTGTTAATATCATTTTTATTAATACTTTCGTTGTATTTTTGCTTTTGCTGATTTAATTCTTGAGATAATCTTGCATTCTCCTGAGTAAGCCATACAACTTGTTTATTTAATGCCTCAATTTCTTTTTGTTGCGAATCAAATGTATTTATGGCTTTTTTATCCACATTCTTTTTACTCTGCAACTCTGTCTTTATCTCACTTAAGATGTTTTCTAATGAGCACTCTGTTGTATCCGTTACTTTTTCGAGCAATAATTTTACTTTTTTTACAGAAAGATTTTGTTCAAATATGAAGTTTGCAATATCAACAAATCTGTTTTTAAAGTTTGATTTTATTAACAGAATAAACTTTTCAATTTTAATTTTGTGATAAAGTTCTATTTTGATAGTCGACTGACAAATATCTTCATTTTGTGTGAAATTGTATGCAGTGATTAATTTTTCAGCCTGTATCCGTTTTAAATTTACCCTTGGGTCTTTTAACAAATTTTGACGAGTTTTGCTATTAGGGTATTTTGCCCAATATGACGACAATAATTTCCCCTTTTGCAAATCATTATCTTGGTTTTTCATACTTAACTCTTTAATTTGATTAGCAATCTCGTCAGTAAAATTCTGCTGTACCATTTTTTCTCCTTCTTTGGTACCGCTTTTAGATTGTTCATTAAAACTAAATAAATCTTTACTCATTTTTAACTCCTTTTTTTTATTTTTTTCTGTATGGTTATATTTTTGCATACGAAAAACGCTACCCTTTCCAAAATATCAATAATAAGCAGACAAAAAATTCGGCTAATAGTGATAAATAGCCGAAATATAGATATTATAAGTTTATAAAATTATGTAAGTTGTAAAAATTTCAAATATTTTCTATAAATTACGCAACTAATTTTTGTAATTTATACTCAACTTCTTGATATTCCTCTGTTTTAACCACATTAAAAAATTTGGAAAGGTGTTCTAATAATACCCCCTTGCCAGCCCCATTTTATAGGAGTTATGTTAGATAATTTTAGAAGTAAAGGGTATTATAAATTTGGCGGTGTTATTTCTTGGATTATAGCACCGTTAGCTTTGTATTGTATCATATATGCAAAATTACCTCATGGCTTTGCTTCTCTTGGTGCAGGATTCTTAAGTGTTTTCTTTTTTTTAGGATTAGTAATATTGTATGCCATACTGTTATTAACAGCTATATTTGATTTCAAACGTATTGTAGATAAGTCAACAACCAATATTATTGATATAGGATATATTTTAGGATTTATTACGATTATATCTTTTATTTGTATAATTGTATTTTAGGCTGTAGGTTGGGGTTTCTACCCCAACAAAAAATTCTTATTTATATAAAGTTAAAAATCCGTTCGCATATCCGCCAACTATGTCCCGAGTTCCACTTATAACAACTTTGGCCGGGTTTCTGTAACTACTGGTGAATTCACCGGCGACTCTTCCTATGGCAGGTTTGTTTTTTGGAATAAGGTGTTTTAATTCTTTTGGAGTTGTTTCACAGCAATTCACAAGTACCATTTCCCCTTTTGGTATATTTTTCTCTATGAAATCAAATATTTTTACTTCTGGGTCATATGCAACATGCCATGTATCATTTAATATTGTGCCTTCTCCGTGTCCAATAACTACATATTTTATATCTTTAGGAAAATATCCTTTTTTAATATCTCTTATTAAGATATTTGCATTTGTGCTAAAACTCATTGCACCTTTCGGATTTGTCATTAACATTTTTATACCTGTTTCTTTTTCAAAAATATCACAAGCTCGTTTTACATCTTGAGCACTTGGAGAACTTGCCATAATATTTAAAAATTCTTTTCCTGCTTTATTTGGTCTTATCATATCTTTGAAATCATTCAATAAATAATTGCAATTAGCACCTAGCCAACTGGTTCTCCAGCATAATTTTGGAGCCATTATATGCCCATCTGCATTAGTTATGTATCTAAATATTTTTGTTAAAAATTTTCCCATATATTCAATAAGTATTTTTTTGCTCAAAATTGCTTAAATGTAACGAGCAAATCAAGAATTGTTACAATTAATAAGAAATTCCTTAACTTGTTCAATCGTTTCTTCATCGTGTAAGCAAAGATGAGCAAATTTAACAATATAATTTACCCCAGGTTCGAAGTTCAACCCATTGCTTGCCCATAAAAAAGCAGATAACAAAAGTTATCTAAAGTTCTTTTTTAGTTTTAACATTTTTGACGAGTTCGAACACAACTTTGTTTTTTCTCTAGAAGTCAATTATGACGTTTCTTCAAAATAGGTTGAATTTTTGTCCGTTTCTTTTTATATAATTTATTAAGCTAAGAACTATACTTTTGAATAAGAGTTTCTATTTCATCTACATTTCTAGTTATATCTTGTGGTATATATCTTAAGTCGATTTCTGTACAATTGCCATTAATACCACTAGTTTTTTTTGATAATACTTCATATTGAGCTTTCCTTGGAGCCGTTAATGATATTCTACCAACAGAATCACAACCTCTTGATACAACAGCTCCTTTGGGGTAATGGATTCGATACATTATTGTTGGCAGATGATCTTCACCTAAAGTGTCAATAAAATTGTGAGCATAAGATTTATTTAAGTAAGCTGAACTATATCCCAAATCAGGAGTAATTATATCACCGACTTTGGCATTATCAATTATTTTAAAATCCCTGTCATAACGTAGACCTATCTCATCAATTCTTCCACGATATGCAACATAATCTTTTTCTAAAGGTGTTAGTTTTGTAAACGACTTGTCAATATTTAATAAATTTCTAAGTTCTTTGTTAATAAACAATTTAGCATCTTCACTTTGGAATGAATTTGAGTTTTTCTTAATAAATTGAGCAAGATGACGTCGACAACAATCATTAAAGTTGTGTAACTCTTTATGCATTGGAACTCCAGAACCTTTAAATATTAAAGGTTCTAAATTATTGTTTGTTTCGATAATACTTTTATCTCTTACAGCAGAATTTACAGTCGATTTATTCCCAATTAATGAAGAAACAACATTATTGTGTTGTGTATAAATGTCGCCTGTTAAATGGTTTTCTTTTTTTATTATTTGCATTAAATTTTTAAAATCAGTTGTAATTGTTTGTGTTTCTTGTAGCTTACATTTAAAAAAACTTTTAACTGAAGATGTTCTTCTATTTGCAGTGTTTTCCAAAACCTCATAAACTTTCATTTCGCCTGATTGAGGGTTTAACGATTGCCAAAACTTAACATGTCCATTTTTGTCAAATAACAATTTTTTACAAGATCCGTTATGAGTTGTATATGTAATTGAGCGTTCCATTGCGTTTGAACTATATTTTAAGCCCTTACTTGCTAAATTTAATATACATTTTTCAAATCTCATAATAAACTAACCTTTATAATAACTACCTACTTACTTAAAGAAATTTCCTTATCTGCAATTGCCAAATTTTATAACCTCATGTCATAAATCTTTACAATTGATGCAGAATTTTCTGATGAGTTCAAGCACATCCTCATCGTGCAAACATAAATGCAAAAATTCAACACAATACAGTTCGAAGTTTAACCCATTGCTTGCTCCATTTTTCAAAATAGCGAAATTCATAAGAGCCTTAAACGGCTCTTTTATTTTATTGTTAGTTTTTTGAGCCGTCATAAAAAAGTTCGAGCATAGCAATTTTAGCAAAATTCTTTTTTTTATCGTCCGAATGGCGTAAGTAAGTTGTAGTAAGGTCTTTACAGAGTTCGAACATATATTCAATATGCTTAAAAACTTCCCCGCTTGTTTTATTTATTGCTACTATTTGACTTGCTGTTTGAGAAAATGTGTCAGATGAAATAAGAATTTATGTTGTCGGTTTGGTAAAACCGACCTACAAACTGGGTTTATAAGTTATCTTAAGAGAATACGGCAGATAAAATAAAATTTCATTGTAAGCTTAGTAAAGCTGACCTACATAACTTGTAATTCTTATTTATTTTTGCTAAGATATTCTCTGGATAAAGTTTGATTTAATAACCTTTACTACATTATTTTAGGTGTTTTATATGAAAAATTTAGAAATAGGTTTAATTTTAGTAAAAATATTATTTTCACTATTTATTTCGTATTTAGTTATATTCAAGGGTGATGCTGGTAGTTTAGTGAATGCTATCGGAAACTTTATTGTTGCTGGAAATTATATGATAGGATATATGTATACTATTACAATTTTGGCTATTTATCCTTTGCTATTACACAATTTAACCTTTACAAGAGTTAACTTATGTTCATTAAAGAATAAACTTTTAACTTTTGACATTGCTCTAATATTAACTAATGCTATTGTTAGTATTTTTGTAAGCACTAAAGTTTATCAAATGCCTTTAACAGATGCTCATGCAAAATATGGAATATTAACAGCTGGAATAACTATATTGTTTATTCTATCAACAATTATCTTGCTTGCCATTTTAAGAAATTTAGACACAGAAACTCCAAATTCGAAAGAACTAATGTGTAATAAAAATCCTTTATATTTCATTGGAAAAATTAGCCGTTTCCCATACTTTGTAACTAAGTTGATTCTTTTTGTTATAGCTTCAATTCCAGTAATTTATAAGAACATAAATAATCAACATGATGAAATACAATTTGTGTTCTTTCAAGTGCTTATTCTACAAATTGTATTTGTATTAGCTTTTTATGCAGCAAGCAAACGCTTGCGTGATATCCAATGGAGTCAATGGTTATTAACTATTTGGGCGATTCCTTATGTTGGTCTAGTGATTGGAATTCCTTTATTGTTTATTAAAAGCAAAAATAATGATACTTTAAATTAAGAATTCTTAGGTTGGGTGCCACTCAACAAATTTTATCAAACTTACTATTCTTCCTTCTCAAATACAAACACATTTATGCCTTAATGGTTTTAAGGTAGGTTTTTATGTATCAAAGCAGATTACACGAAATTGATGAATTATTTCTCTTAACATAGCTGGTAGGTCGGATTCAAGAACCCCCAACCTACAAGCTAAAAATTATAATGTCTAAATTATCTACTTACTAAAGAAGAAAGAAAAAACAGATAAGATATGATAGATAGCCCAACTCCAATATCCTCTATAATACCACAGGGTGGTTCTGTTTTTTGATTACTTGTAGCTTGTCCAATTCCTTGAATTAAAAATATAATAATTGCAAAATTACATCCCAGTATTATAGTAGCAAGCGGTATAATGCCAAGCAAAACGCCCATACCATTCATTACACCTAATAAACTCAGTAATACATGAACAATTGTGCAGAGCGCCAGCCCCAAATATGTAGTATATGCGATAGACCTGTAACCAAGGGTTTGCCTAAACTTTGCTCAAAAATCTAAAAATACCAAAAACTTACCTCCTTAGTTAAAAATTAATATTTCATATCTTGAATCTTATAGTATCAGATTAAATCAATATAATCAACACATACAGAGCGTGAAAAACGCGCAAGCAAAGTCAGTAGGTTGGATTTACTAATTCGACAAAATTTTTCAACCACTCGGAAATTTTTATCCTTTTTCATATTGCGTATTCACTCTTTTCTTACCAAATACTCCCAACCATGTCATTCTGAACAAGCCGAGCAGAGGATGAAAGCGTTAGCGTATCCGTTTAATACGAGGCGCGTTTCAGGCTCTTGCAGTTGTTGGACTTTGCTATGGTTTAAGATCCTGAAATTGTCTTGGATTATTCGGGGTGTCGGCAGAGTAACGTCTGACCGACACCTTACGGGCTAGACTTCGTCGTCGCCCTACCGAAAATCCGCAAATTCAGGATGACATATTCGTAAAACTCTCGGACCGAACAGACCTTGAAAAACGTTCGGTATGACAGAATTTGGTTAAATACCCTGATGCGATTATTTAATTTATACATCTTCCGGAATATACAACGGTGTTTTTTCTAAAATCTCTCTTGTGTGTTCATAGCAGCAGCTTTTTTGTGTTAACTTTTGATATTCGCGTACTATATTAAGTACGTCATCCGCTGATAATCTGATAATTCTTCTTTCGCTTTCAATAATCTTTGCCATAATTTTTCCTTTCTTTTTATATCTACACGGCAAATTTATACTGAAAATTAAATCTATCCTCCGCGCGTTTTACAAATCACTTTTCAAATTGTAAAGATTTGTAAATAATAAGTAATAATATAGCAATTATCTACAATGTATATACTTTATATATATAAGTAATACTAAATAAGAGGACGGCTATATGGGCATATACGGACAAGGTAATGCTTTTAATAGAAGATATTTACAACAGCATACTTATACTCCTTACGGGCATGCGAATTATACCCCGTCGAAAACCTATATAATACAGCAGCAGCCGGGTTTTCAGTTCCCGTTTATGCAGCCCCATTGTCATGGTCCAAAAACTAATTGGTGGGCATTAGGCTTGGGTGCTCTTATGGGCTTTGGCGGAGCTTGGGCAGGAAATAGCGTTTCCGGTCAAAATACTTTCGCGTCACCTATTCAGGCTAATCCTGCTAACCAAGTAGATGAATTGAAAAATTTGCAAACCTTATTCCCTAAGCATAAAATTATCCGGCAAGCAGATGGTAAATTCATGGCGACAGATGCCAACGGAAAATGCTACGGTCCTGCAGATTTCAACGAAATGTGCAAACTCTTGAGCACCGACTCTGCAGCAAAACCGGAAGCTACAGATCCAGCCAAAAGCGCACCGGAAAAGGTACAACCACAGGCACAACCACAGGCACAACCACAGGCACAACCACAGGCACAGGAACAACAAGAAATACCTGATGATGATAAAGATGAAGGTAAGGGTGCTGCTGATTATGCAAAAAATCACAACGGATATTCTCCGGTAACAAAAGATGATACAATTACCGGTAACCTGACAGTCCATGACCATGTTTTGGGCTCGAAAGCTGATATCAAAGGTGCTAGCAGCATCTCAGAAGAAAAAACAGAAAATGGTTTCCCTAAGACAATTACGGTAAAAGGCTATAGGTACGGATATAAAGAAACAAAAGATGGTGTTGCTATATACAGATCACTTGATGGTCATAATCAAGAATACCGATTAGAGAAAAAAGGTTCGCAATTTGCACTTAACCAATATGAAGGAGATAATGGTGCAGGTGCTGCAGATATAACTCGCCGGGTTTAATAAATAATTTTAATTATAAATCTGATAAAAGCGCCGAAGGCAAAGCCTTCGGCGCCTCTTTTTTCTGAGGTTTATTATTTTGCACTTGTTTGAGTTTTTTGAGAAATTTTTTGAGTTATCAAACTTGAAACAGGTTTGTAAAATGACAGGGCAGTTGTTCCGAGATTTGTCAAATCATTCAGAAAAGATGAGCCGGAATTTTGGGCATTGTAGGCGGATGCGTTGTAGTTGTTTCCTGATTCTGAATTTGCTCTGGCTGCTGATGTAAAGTTTAGGATATTGTTGTTCATTGCGGTATTTAGTCCGCTTAGAAGTGATATATAGCTTAAACGGTTGGCAATTTCTTGAGAATACAATTCGGATTGTTTTTGGAGTAATGAATCGCTGAAATCCGCAACCGCTTGGGCTTTATTATCGGTTATTTTGTTCAAATTATCCATAAATATCGAATTATCAAAGTTTCCAAAACGTGATGCAATATCATTTTTGAGAGAGGTTTCCATAGGAGTGTAAATATCTTCAATGTTTTTTAATCCGCTTTGTTTGTACGCCTCAAGTTCACTATTGAACTGCTCTTGTTTCTCATCTGAAATGCTGAATAAATCGTTTAAGGAGCTTGCTAAATTTTGTTGTACTCCCTCGTAAATTTCTTTTTCCGTGTCGTTCATGTTGTAAGTTCCGCTTATCGTATTCCCGTTTTTTGTCGAACGTGCAACTTCTTTTCCGTTCACGGTAACAGACCCCGCTGAATATGACGGGTATTTTGATTTTTTCCCCATAGTAAAATTTCCTTTCTGTAAGGATAAATTTATGGTTTCGTTGGCTAGGATACGTTTATTATACCATTTTTTAGAGGTTTGTAAAGTTAATTTTGAAAATTTGAAATTTATTTATTATGTCGCATAATAAAATTATGGCAGATAAAATAAAAATAGTAGGTGCAAAAGAACATAATTTAAAAAATGTATCGTTAGAAATTCCTAAAGACGAATTGATTGTTTTTACCGGAGTTTCGGGCTCGGGTAAAAGTTCTTTAGCTTTTGATACGATTTTTGCGGAAGGGCAAAGACGCTATGTGGAAAGCCTTTCAACTTATGCAAGACAGTTTTTGGGTCAGCTCGATAAGCCGAATGTTGAATATATTGACGGTTTATCTCCAGCAATCTCGATTGACCAAAAATCAAAAAGTAACAATCCTCGTTCTACTGTTGGTACAATTACCGAAATTTATGATTATTTAAGACTGCTTTATGCTCGTGTCGGTACTCCTTATTGCCCTGTTTGCGGGAAAAAAATTAAGCCGCAAACTCTTGATGAAATTGTTAATAAAATTTTAGCTTTGGGCGACGGTAAAAAAATACAAATATTAGCCCCTATTGTCAAAGGTAAAAAGGGAGAATATTCTTCTTTGTTTGAGGAGCTGCGTCAGGAAGGGTTTGTCAGAGCAAGAGTTGACGGTGAAATTTATAATCTTGATGAAGATGATATTGAACTTGCAAAGACCAAAAAACACGATATCAGTATTGTTGTAGATAGAATTGTTGTTAAAGATGCTGCAACCTCTCGAATTGCCGATAGTGTTCAACTTGCATTGAAAAAAGCTGACGGTGTTGTGATTGTTGATGTTGTCGGAGAACAGGAAGTTGTTTTTAGTGAAAAACTTGCCTGTCCTGATTGTAATATAAGTTTTGAAGAACTAACTCCGAGAATTTTTTCTTTTAACGCTCCTTATGGAGCTTGTGAAAGATGTTCAGGATTAGGTGCGGATTTTATTATTGATCCCGATTTAGTTGTCCCTGATCGAAAAAAATCAATAAATGAAGGTGCGATTTATGCTTGGGCAACAAGAAGTGCAACTTCGTATTATAATGATTTATTAATGTCTGTTTGCAGCGCTTGCAAAATAGATATGGATGCTCCTTTTGAAGCATTATCTAAAGAGCAGCAAGATATAATTTTATACGGAACTAAAGAACCTATCAAAATCAGGGTTAAAGATTTCGGAACAAGTCGTTATCAAACCCGAAACCAATGTTTTTGCGGAGTAATTCCGTATCTTGAAAAACGCTATAACGATACAAATGGTGATTATTGGCGCGAAGAAATTGAAAAATTTATGATAGCAAAACCGTGTCCTGATTGTAACGGCGCAAGATTGAAACCATTTCCGCTTGCCGTAAAAATTAAGGATAAAAACATTTACGAATTTACAAAAATGTCTGTTGATGATGAATTACAGTTTGTTACTGATTTGTATCTTGAACTGAGTGAGTATCAGCTAAATATAGCACGTCAGATATTGGATGAAATTCGCGCTCGTTTAAAGTTTTTGTCAGATGTCGGTCTGCATTATCTCGATTTGGCAAGAATGGCGGGAACATTATCAGGCGGTGAATCTCAACGTATCAGGCTTGCCTCGCAAATTGGCAGCGGTCTAAGCGGTGTGTTATATGTTTTGGATGAACCGTCAATTGGCTTGCATCAACGTGATAATTCTATGTTGATAAAAACGCTTTTTAAATTGCGTAATCTTGGTAATACTCTTATTGTTGTTGAACATGATGAGGATACGATTAGAAGTGCAGATTATATCGTTGATATCGGTCCAAAAGCCGGCGAAGCCGGCGGTAAGATTATTGCCAAAGGGTCAGTTGATGATATTATAGCCTCAAAATCATCAATTACAGGTAAGTACTTAAGCGGTGAAAAGTTTATTCCTGTCCCTGCAAAAATTCGTGAAGGAAACGGATTTTCTTTGCAGGTAAGAAATGCCCATTTAAATAACCTTAAAAATATAGACGTAGATATTCCATTAGGAAAAATCGTTGTTTTAACAGGGGTGTCGGG
>CAMGGL010000043.1 GCA_946055575.1 uncultured Candidatus Melainabacteria bacterium | reverse complement strand
CAACGGGAATTGAATAAAATATTAACCACGTTTAATAATGATTAGATTACGTGTAAGTTTTTCTTCTAAAGGTAATTCGTATTCTATGATATCAATAATTTTTGCATTATATTTTTTTAAAGTTTTTTCTGCTTCTAATATTTCATCAGGGGTTTTTCGGGATTTGTAAGCAATAAAGTATCCGTTTTTGCAGGTTTTAGGCAGGGCGTATTCACATATATTTTTTAATGAAGATACGGCTCGGGATGTAACAACCTCAAATTCGCCCGACAAATTCTCTATGCGAGAGCAAATAGGGGTGATGTTTTCTATATTAAGTGCGGATTTAAGTGATTGAATTGCTCTGATTTTTTTAGCAATACTGTCTACTGCCGTAACATGTATTTGCTGATATGTAAGAGCAATTGGTACAGAGGGAAACCCTCCGCCGGTTCCAATATCTAAAAGATTTTTCGGATATCCGTATTTTGTGAAAAATTTTTCAGCAGCTAATGAATCGTAAATATGTTTTTCCCAAATGAATTTTTCATCGTTTTTTGAAATCAAGTTAACTTTAGAATTTTCTTCTAAAAATTGTTTAATATATTCATTATAAAATTCTTTATTTTCCATATTTATCCTGTAATTTTGTGTATTCATTTTCGCCGATACGTAGTTTTACATCTTCCAGTCTTGATGTAATTTTATCAATATTTTCTTTTGAAAATGAATTTTTTGCAACCGCATAAGCATTTATAAAGTATTTATACGCAAGTTCGTTATTTCTGTTTAAGAAATAAAAATCACCCAATTCCAATGAAGCTCCTGCAATATAAAATGGTTCTTTGAGTTCTTTTGCATAAGACAGAGCGTTATTCATATATTCTAAGGATTTGTTCGCATCTTTAGAAGCAAAAATTTCAGCAAGGTGGATTGCTGAGTTGTACAAGCCGTTATAGTTATTGGTCAGAGTGTCTATTTTTATGCTTTCACCATAGTATTTTATTGCCGCAGTAGTATTACCAGCCTCATCGTATAATTCTGCAAGATTTGATAATGCCATTGACATATAAGGATTATTTTTGGGCTTATTATCAATATCTATACATTTTTTGTAGTATTCTGCCGCACTTCTTAAATCGTCAACTTCATCAGATGCTGCTGCGTATTTGTAAAATAATTCGCTTAAAATCATTTTATCTGTTTCTAAATTTATCAAAGATAATGATTTTTTGTAATATTTGTATTCTATATTAATATCATCAGACATTTTTGCTAATGCTAAATTTACTTTTATTCGCATTTGATTAGGAATTTCTTCGCTTTTTTCAAGTTCGGATAAAATGAATTTTGCATTGTCGTATTTGTACATGATGTAATAGATATTTGCAATTTCAAGTTTTATTTCAAAAACTTTCATATTATCTGCAATATTAACGTAAAAATCTTGTGCTTGAGTGTAATATTCAAGAGCTTCATACCAGTCTTGAAGGTTTTGGTAGGCTTTTGCAAGTTTTGTATATATTACAGGCAGGAATGTGTAAAAATCATCATCGTCAGTTTTTGTAAGTGCGTTTTGATATAAAGAAACTACTCGTTTATAATTGTATTTTTGTTCTTCTTGTTTTGCAGCATTCAGAAGTTGAGTCAAATTCATTTGAGAGGATTCTTTTTCAAACTTTGATTCTGTTGATGTGGTAACGATATAATCCTTAATAGAATCCGCAATATTATCCAAAACGTTCTCGTCTTCAATAATAAAACTTATTTTATTGAGTTTTTCTTCTTTAGTTTCTTCTTTTGTTGAAACTGTTTTAGTATCTTTTGTTGGTTTTTCTTCATTTGTATTTTCCTGTATAAATTCTGTTGGTGCAGGAATTTGTACAGGTGTTGTAAACACGGGTTTTCTCGGGATAAACATGCTGTGATATTCTATTTCGTTACGCATAGTTTGACGTGATAACATTAAATCCCGTTCCATAGGCTTGAGCGGTAATTGTGTATTATATAAGTCAATGCATGCGCTATGAAGTTTAATCATTACGTTTTCGGGAATTTGGTTTTCTAAGATTTCTCTGTAATAATCCTTTAAGTATAGACATTCTCCGTCAATTGATAAAAGTGAATTAGAAATATAAAATAAAACTCGTTCTTGCTCATACAGATGTAAAGATTTTAATAGATTTATATGAATAGGAATCCTCATTATTGTAAGCAATCTGAATAAATGCGCACTTATCGGGTCTATCAAAGACAGAGCTTCTCTTAAAATAAATTCAGGAAATGCCATATAACTTTTAGAATATAATTCTAAAAAGTTTACTAATGATATTTGTCTTAGATTGATAATTTTGACTGTCAAATCAAGATAATTGTAATATCCTTTTGAAAGTTTATAGAGTTCGTTTGAAAGTACTCCGATTTGTTTTATTCCGTGTTCTTTTAAATATTTTTCAAATAATTTTTGTGAAAAAGCAAGTATGGTAACTTTCTCATAATCAATACCGGCAAAGGGGTCGGAAGAATTACTCTTTGATATAACGACCATTTTGATATTGGCATAGTTTAGTAAATGTTTTAAAAAATTCAGGATATCATTTCGATTTTCTTTAACTATTGCTTCAAATGAGTCTATTACTATTAAAACCGGTTTTGTAATTGTATTGAAGTAGGAATTGATTTTTTGCGTAAAATTTTCGACTTTTATTTTAGGGGTGTTAATCATTCCCATTGCGGTATATGTTTTAAAATGGTTAAAAAAGCTTAACAACATATCATCAAGAATGGTTGTTTCCAAGCAAGTATAGTGAAGTACAATTACATCTGACGATACTGAAAATCCTAATGCAAAATTTGCCACCTGCGATTTGCCGCTACCTCTAAAACCGTTTATCAGCAGTAGTTTCTTTTCCGAATCTAAAAAATCACAAATTTGCCCGATTTGCTTTTCGTTATTTTCTAACAGACATTGGTCTGTTGAAATTTCTTTTGGCAGTTCTTTTATATTGATTTGTTTTTCGAGAAATTTATACATTAGTTAACTCTGTTTCTTCCGTTATTTTTTGCATTATACAGTCTTTTGTCAGCATTTTCAATAATTTGAGCCGGTGTAGTCCCGTCATCTCCAAATGAAGCAACTCCAAGACTGATTGTAACATTACTTTCTCTGCCGTTACTCAGTTTGTAAGTTTTTGCAGCAACCATATTACATAATTTTTCTGCAATTTTTACGGCTTCTTCGTATTTTGTATTAGGCAGGATTATACTCATTTCTTCTCCGCCGTATCTGCATACTATATCGGCAGATCTTACATTTTTCTTTAATACAAATGCAACTTGTCTTAATACGGCATCTCCTGATTGATGTCCGAAGCTGTCATTGAATTTCTTGAAAAAGTCAATATCTATTATTATCAAAGACATAGGAACACCGTAACGATTGCAATGTGAAACTTGATTTTGCATCTGTTCTTGAAAATATCTGTGGTTATAGAGTTCTGTCAATCCGTCGGTTGTAGCCAGTTTGTACTGCGTATCAAAATCTCGAGATTTTATAAGATATTTAATTATTACCGCTCCGATGAAAGCCAATAAAGCAAACGCAAGCGGAGAAACTATACTTAGCCATACATTTGCCGAATACATCAGTAAGTAAGAAAATACAACGTATATTACGTAAACGGTTACAGATGCTCCAAGCGCCAAAAGCATAGATGAAATAGTGAACACACAAAGTGCTGAAATCACAGCAAGCAGTATCCCGGCCAAAATGTTTAACCAAAGCGGGCATTTAACTATAAAACTGTTGTCAAGTAAGTTGTTTACATAGGTGGCTTGGACTTCGACACCCGGATAAACTCTGTCTGACGGGACTGTTTTAATATCAAATAAGCTTGCTGCTGTAGCTCCAAAATATATTATCTTGTCTTTAAAATCATAGTCGAAGTTTTCTTTTCCGACTGCAGCTTTTAGCAACTTGTACATTGGAATATTCTCAAATGTTCCTGCCCCGCCGTACCAATTTATAATTACGCTGTCGCTGTTGCCGTTGTTTGACAATGCAAGGTAGTCAATCGGTTTCTCAAGACTGTTTTGCGCAACCAGTAATGCCAGTTGCGGGTAATATTTCCCTTGATACTTTAGAAATAAAGGCATTTCCCTTAGAACTCCGTCATCTGAACGTGAAACATTTATCATTCCGATATTTGAGGTTGCATCAATAATTTCCGGTAAAATGTTTCTGCAGTTTGAATATTCAAGAATTTCTGTTGTATCTTTAATATCTTGTATTTTTACAGATAATTTTTCAGGCAAACTCGGCGGAATACGTAAATCTTCCGGCTGATCATCAAGGTTCATCGCAGTATAAACATTATCGTATTTTTGGAAAATTTTGATTAATTCTTTATCTGCGAAATCGTTACTTTTCATTGATTTTACAAACATTAAATCAAAAGCAATACTTTTAGGATTTTGCTTTTCCAAAAAATCAACCATTTTAGCGTACATATCACGTCTGAGTGGCCATTCTCCGTAATTGTCAAGAATATATTCGTAACTGGCATCATCAATTGCGATTATTACGATATTATCATTGTGCTTTCTGTGACCGGAGTTAGCAATCAAGTTTTGACGGATATCAAAAGTCCGATTTTCCATAGCCTCAATAAACGACAAAAAACTTCCGTTTTTTATGCCTAAAAATAATATCACGACAAAAACGCAAGCCCACATAATATATAAAAACTTTTTTAACATAACCGACAACCTCAAATATTAGCTACTACTGTCATTTACCCCCTCAGTATAATTTAACAATGACATATTGGCAAGAATATTTTTGACAATAAATTTTTGTTCCAAAATTTTGTTATTTATTTTCAACACTTCTGTAACAAATGATAATTCATCAGGATGTGTAAGATAACGTAATAAACATTGCTCGTGTAAATTCATCTAATGGATTTCCTATAAGGGTGATAACATTTTTATTATTTCAAAATTTCATTAAAATTAAATCAACCTTTTAAAGAATTTGCACAAAGTTTTCTAATACAATTATATGAATATAAAAAACGGACGAAACGTATACCATTTCGCCCGTAAAAATTTTTATCAATTCCTAACGTTATCTGTTTACGACATAAGTGCCTCTCATTAGAGATTGTGCAACTTCTATCGCTTTTTTTAATTGAACATCATTTTTATTTTTGATATCTTCTTCTGATAGTTCTACTACAACGTCAGGAGTAATCCCTTTTTTATGGATGTCTGTTCCGTTCGGAGTTAAGTACTTTTGAATGGTTATATTGATACCAGCGTTGTCAGGTAATTTGTTAACTTCCTGAACTAATCCTTTTCCGAATGATTGGGTTCCAACCAAAACTCCTCGCTTATTATCTTTTATTGCGCCTGAGAAAATTTCACTGGCAGACGCTGAACCTTTGTTCAGAATGACTACTAAAGGTTTTGTTGTCAGAACTCCTCTTGTTGCTTTTTGTGTTTCTTTATAACCGTCACGGTCAACCGTACTAACAATAGCTCCTCCATTTAAGAACATATCAGAGATATAAATAGCATTGCTCAGCAAGCCTCCCGGATTTGAACGTAAATCAACAATAAATGCTTTCTTATCATTGGAATTTTGTAAAATTGTTCTAAATTCATTTGACGCGTTTCTGCTGATAAATGAGCTTAATCTGATATATGCAATATCGTTTGGCATTTTTACGTCGTTAGGAACTTTTTGAGAAATTGATTTTATTTCTATTTCTGCACGTGTAATTGTGTAGCTCTTAGGTTCTGCATCTTTACGTTTAATTAACAGAGTAACTGTAGTTCCTTCTTCTCCTCTGATTTGTTCTGCCGCCTTATCAACGGTAATCCCTTTTGTACTTTTTCCGTCAATCGCCAAAATCTCATCGTCAGCTAATAATCCCGCTTTTTCTGCAGGTGTATCTTCGATTGGAGCGATGACCATTAATTTGCCGTCTTTAACACCTATTTGTATTCCTATACCTTTTAATGAGCCTTTAATTGAGCCTGTTTCATCAGCAAATTCTTTCGGATCCAAAAATTTGGTGTACGGGTCGTTTAAACTTGCTATCATTGTTTCTATTGCAACATAAGCGTCTTCCGGAGTCTTGATTACATTATCGTAACGATGGCGCCAAATGTTCCAGTTTTGCTCGTTATTTGTTTGGTCAACATATTTTGAATTTATTAAGCGCCAAACATTGTCATAAAGTTCTACAGGACTTGCTGCCTGAACATTATTGTTGATGCTCCAGCCAAACATTATTGCAAATGCGCCTAAAAATAGAATACTTTTTTTCATTAAATTTCTCATTCTTATCTAACCTCCAAACAATCACTTCCTGTAACAAATGACGTAAATCAAACAAAAATGTTTCAGGAAAAATGATTATCCTTTTGTTATATACTAACACGGGATTGTATAATTTGTAAATAAGCTGATTAAATTAGATAATAAGCCATAAGGTTTCTTATTTGTTAAATTGCAATAATTTTAATCCGAGAGCTTTTGAACGTCCTTTTACATCAGGAAGTTCGTAACATTTGATACAGCGAGCTTCATAGGTTTCATCTCCGCCTATCATAATTAACGGAGAGTTTTTGTCAGCAGGTTTTCCGTCAATCAAACGCTGAGTTCTTGTAGCATGTTCGCAACCGCATTTCATACACACGGCATGTAATTTATCAACTTTTGTTGCTATGCACATCAATTCAGGCATCGAACCGAACGGTTCGGCTTTAAAATCCAATTCCAAACCGGTTCCGATAATTTTTTTGCCTTCATTCATTAGTTGTGAAATCACTTTCACTATGTTTGAATCAAAAAATTGTAATTCGTCAATTGCAATGACTTCAGCATCTTTTACTCTGCTTAGAATTTCAATTGAATGTTTAACTTTTATTGCATCAAGCCATAATCCGTTGCGAGATTCAATATAATCTCCTTTTGAACGTGTATCGACATCCGGTGATATTACTTTTACTTTTTTCTTTGCAATAATGCAGCGTCTTATCCTTCTTAACAGCTCCTCTGTTTTTCCGCAACTCATAGGACCCGTTATTATTTCAAAACTGTATCCGTCCATTTTTCCCTTTTACTTCTCCCTGAAAATATTTCATGTAAATTATAAATCTTAAAACGAAAATTTAAAAGTAAAAATTTGTAAATGTTAATGAATGTTATAACCGGATTTTTTATCAAGAATTTTATCTTTGAGTTTTTTAAATCCTGCTCCGTAGAAGTACCTCAATTGTTCAGGGAAATTTTTGTAAACGTCAAGCAGGTACATATCATGTACTATGAATTCTTTTGTTAAAAATGCTATATCCTCGTTTTTTGTCCATACAACTTTATCTTCGATTTTTCCAAAGAGGGCTTCTTTGTTATCGGAAAGCATATAAATAAGTCTGCTACCTGCTGATATTTCAATCTCTTTACCTCCCTGATGCGAATAAACCAGACCATATACGGTTTGAAGATTATCGTATCCCACTATTTTTATATCAACTCCTCTATCATAGGCATCTGTTATTACATCTTCCAATTGTTTAAAGTCATAAGACCAAATTTCCAAATAAAGTGAATATCTGGAATTTGTAACAATTTCTTTGAGCTTTGCTAATATTGTCTCGTAACCGTAAAGGTTATTTATTGGTTCATTATAGTCCTCTTTTACTGCAGGAAGTTTTTTATCCAAAAAGTCAAGAGTTGAATTGAATTTACGTTTGAACCTTGCAGTAAGTTCTTTGGGCGAAAGCGGGATATATTTTTGGGGTTTGTCGCCGTCTGAGTATACAAAATTTTCACTTTCAAGGGATTTTAGAGCATCGTACGCTCTGGATTGAGGAATATCTGCACTTTGCGAAATTTCATATCCTGTAGCCGGATATTTTTTTAAAAGTGCAAGATAGACTTTTGCTTCATAAGAGTTAAACCCCAAATCTTTAAGTTTTTCAACAATATCACTCATATTCAAATAATAACAAATTATCCAAAAATGAGCAAGTGAATAAAGCTTGAAGTTTGTTAAGACAAGCGTCTTTTCCTCTTGATTTAGCTGTTTGTTCCTATTATTATCAGGTTATGCAGTTTATTGATAAAGTAAAAATTAAAATATGTTCTGGAAAAGGCGGTAACGGTGTTGTTGCTTGGCGTCGAGAAAAGTTTGTCGACAAAGGCGGTCCTGCAGGTGGGGATGGCGGAAAAGGCGGTAGCGTATATTTGGTTGCCGATGAAGGGCTTTCTACATTGTTGGATTTTACTTATCGTTCTGTATTTAAGGCCGATAATGGCGAAAACGGTTTTAAGAAAAGTATGCACGGAAAAAGTGCAAAAGATTTATACATTAAAGTTCCTGCGGGAACAATTGTAAAAGATTTAAAAAGCGGAAATATCATAGCCGACTTAGTTCATCATGAACAAACAGTTCTTGTTGCTCAAGGCGGTAGGGGCGGTCGCGGAAATACTCATTTTTGTACCCCACAAAACAGAGCTCCACAATATTGTGAACCGGGTGAACCGGGTATCGAACGAGAATTACAACTTGAATTAAAGTTATTGGCTGATGTCGGACTTCTCGGTATGCCAAATGCGGGTAAATCAACATTTATCAGTAAGGTTTCTGCAGCAAAACCTAAAATAGCGGATTATCCGTTTACCACAATAGTTCCTAATTTGGGCGTAGTAAGGAAACATTCCGGTGACGGATATGTTATTGCAGATATTCCGGGATTGATTGAAGGTGCTTCTGATGGGATTGGTTTGGGACATGATTTTTTAAGACATGTTGAACGATGCAGATTTTTGCTACATATTGTAGACGGTACGGAAGTTGATCCTATAAAAAACTACAATGTTATCAATGATGAATTGGCAAAATACTCAGAACGCTTGGCAAATCTTTATCAGGTTGTCGCTATCAATAAAATTGACGCAATTGATGATGAAACACTTGCTCATTTAGTTTCCGAGTTTGAGAAAATCGGTGTTAAACCGTTTTTGATATCGGCTTTTACCGGTAAAAATCTTGAGGATTTAAAAAACGAGCTGGAACGTAAGGTTGAAACTCTTGAAAAACCTGTGAGTGACGTTGTTGTTGAGGAAGATTTAGATGCAACAAATAATGATGATGGTTATTGGCAAGTTGCAAAATTGAATAAAGATACATACCTTGTCGATGGCGGCAGAATTGTGAGAATTTCTCAAGTTACTGACCAAAGAAGTACTGAGCAAATTATTCGTTTTCAAAATATTATGATAAGCATGGGAATAATGGATGAATTAAAACGCTTGGGTATTAAAAACGGAGATACTATTTTGGTTGGAAAACTTGAACTTGAATATTGGGATGATGAAGTTTACAAATAAATTTATACACGATGTGAAAGTTGTTGATTGAGTTTCTGAGATTATCGAATAATTCAGGCTTGCAACTTACAGAAATCGGTGATAAAATCAACTTGTGTATAGTAATATATTAAGAGGGTTTAAATTATGGCAAGATTAGTAAGACCAACTTGGGCGGTAAGATGTGTACAATCAGGATGCAAGTGCTTGTTTGAAGTTGCAAAGTTAGAAGACGGAAAACAGCAGGAAGTTGTTTGCCCTAATTGCGGTGAGCATTACGTTTATCCTATTTATGATAACGATGAAGATAACAAGTAATGTTTTTTAACGGTACAGATAAAAGATACAATCAATTCAGTGCATATTTAAAGAATAAATTTGGAGCAAAAGTATATAAGATAACGCTGGATGCCGGTTTTTCCTGCCCGAACAGAGATGGCACAATCTCTACGGGCGGTTGTATTTTTTGTGACGATGGCGGAAGTTTTTCTCAAGCGCATTCAAATATGTTATCTATCGAAGAACAGGTAAATATCGGTGCGCAAACCCTGAAAAATCGTTTTAAAGCACAGAAATTCATGTCATATTTTCAAGCTTATTCAAATACATATAAACCTGTTGGAGAGCTTGAAACTATTTATAAATCTGCTTTAAAACATCCTGATGTTGTTGGTCTGTCAATCGGAACACGACCGGATTGTGTGGATGAGGCGAAATTGGATTTAATTGCTGATATTTCTCGTGATTATTACACTTGGCTTGAATACGGATTGCAGTCAATTCACGATAAAACTTTAAAAAAAATAAATCGCGGGCATGATTATGATTGTTTTTTAAGAGCGTATAACAATACAAAAGAGCGGGGGATAAATGTTTGCACCCATGTTATTTTTGGATTATGGGAAACAAAAGATGAAATACTTGAAACTGCGGAGGAATTGGCAAGATTAAAAGTTGATGGTGTAAAAATACACATGCTTTGCGCTTTGCAAGGTACAAAACTTGCACGATTGTATGAAGCAGGAGAGATAGATTTTATGAACGAGGATGATTACGTTAATTTAGTGTGTGACTTTTTGGAGCTTTTGCCTGCGGAAACTACTATACACCGTTTAGCAGGAAACGGTTTGAAAAAGAACCTGATTGCACCAAGATGGCTCGGTGCAAAATTAGATTGCCTGAATAAAATTGATAGAGAATTGCAAAAAAGAAATTCTTATCAAGGTAAAAACACTTTACAAACCGATATTAATGTGAAATAATATGTATGTCTTAATGTAACATTTTGTTAATGGATTTTTAGTGTATTAGCAAAAAAAAATTATCAGAAGTATTATACAGATAATTGTTTTGTAATTAGGTAGTGAGGATTTGCAATGTTAACAATTCAGCCAAACTTAGCAGACAGATCGGTCAGACAAGTTCCATTTAGAGGGGAGCAAGGTTCTGATAACAGAATTTATGAACAGAAAACACATTATTATGAAAAGCAAGTGAAAGATTTTGAAGATGCACTTGAAAATAAAGATACTCCTGAAACTTTGAAAAAGATTATTAAGGTTTTCAAAGTTGTGTCAGAGGCATTGCTTGAAGGCTGGGCAGTTGCTTGGGGTGCAAAAAAGGGTTCAGATGTTATAAAATCCCCTATAATGAAAGGTGTTAACAGTAAATTTGTAAAAGGTACAGGTAAAGTTTTCAAAAATATAGGAGAAGGACTTGGCTCTGTAGCCTCTATTGTTGCAAATGCTTATCGCAATGTTAAAGCAAGTAAATTTATGACCGAAAATTCATTCGGAAAAGTTATCGCAAAAGGTTTGGATTATGCAGAACGAGCAGCTAAATATGTTGGTAAAAAGTTGTCAGGTATATTTGGACCTGTAAAAGATGCAAAATTTGAAAACATATATGACAAAGTAACTAATATAACTTCAAAAACATTTGGAGTTGGTGCTGGCGCAGCGGGTGCTTATAATGCTGCAACCGGAGCAGATAAAGCTGAGAATGTCGAAGAAATTTCTGAACGTGATGAAGATAAGAAATTTTCAAAGGATGGTGAATAATTATGCAGGGTGTAAAAGTAATAAGTTCTGCAGCCGTATCACCTCAGGTTCAGGCACAACGACGTGAGAAAAAAGAAGAAGTTGCAACCGGTGTTGGTGCTGCAGCAGGTATTACGGCGTCAGCAACAAGAGCGGCAGGGAAAAGAGGTTTGCAAGCAAGCCGTTCTCTTGAATCTCAGTTTAACCATGTTGTAGAAACCGTACAGACTGCGTCAAGAAACGTATCAAGAAATACTGAAGAAGTCACCGGACTATTTTCAAAATTCAAGTCAAATATTGCAAAATACTCAAAACAAATAGAAACATATCTCCAAACTTTTAAGGATACAAAATTTATCGGAGCGATTGTAAACAGTCCGATAACAAAAGCTGCAACAAAATTATTTGGTGGAGCGTTAGCCTTTTTTGTTCTTGTTACGGGTGTTACTAAGGCTTTCAGAACAGGTGCGATAGCTTTTGATGATTTTAAATCTCAATATACTGAAATGTTTGGCAGTAAGTAATACAATTAGTTTGAAAATATAAAAAGTCGTGCTAAACTAAGTTTATGCACGATTTTTTATTGAAAGAATTAACGAATACTGATATGGAGTCAGAACTTATAAATATTGGTTTTGACCCTGTTTATACAAAAAAGGCTAAGGATAAATTTCAGTATAAAACTTTTAAAATATTTGATATAACTGTTGCTCAAGCAAACATCATTAAGCAAACGGCAATTTCTGTCGGAGCGGATTGCGGTACTCATCGAGAGGTTGTAACAGGAAAACAGGCAATATCTTCATGCGTTTTGGGTGGTAGTTATTCTCAATTAAAAAAAATATCCGAAAAGTTGAAGTACCAGCCTTTTGGTCTGAAATTTTTGGCAGAAAAAATAGAAGAAAATCTTAAAGATGTTCAATTAACAAAGACAAAAATAATGGGGATATTGAATGTTACCGAAAATTCTTTTTCTGACGGTGGAAAGTATTACAGTTATGAGAATGCTATAAAACATCTCCATGAGTTAATAGAAGATG
>CAMGGL010000042.1 GCA_946055575.1 uncultured Candidatus Melainabacteria bacterium | reverse complement strand
TATTATATTATATTGCACGTCATTATTGATTTTGGGGGATATGAACTTTCGTATTTACATTTTGTTACAAACTTTTTAATTTTGACTGAAATTTAATTAAAACGCGTTTGCATTATGTTGCGTCTATAGTACAATTATGTTGAAAAGTATAAAATGAGGTTTGATTATGTATTATCAAGGTTTAATTAACAAATACAGAGAGTTTTTGCCGGTTACGGAAACTACTCCGGTTGTAACTCTCAATGAAGGTAACACCCCACTCATCAAGGCAGATAATTTGGCAAAAAAAATAGGTCTGGATGCTGAAATATATTTAAAATTTGAGGGATGTAATCCTACCGGAAGTTTTAAAGATAGAGGAATGACAATGGCTGTTACAAAGGCAAAAGAAGCAGGTTCCGGTGCAATAATTTGTGCATCAACCGGAAATACCTCCGCATCTGCAGCCGCTTATGGAGCTAAAGCCGGTTTGAAAACTTATGTGTTAATTCCTGACGGGTATATTGCTTTGGGAAAATTATCTCAGGCAATGATGTATGGTGCTGAAATTATCGCAATACAAGGCAATTTTGATAAGGCTTTGGAAATGGTAAGAGAAATCTCTGATAAATATCCGATTACTTTGGTTAATTCGGTTAATCCATATAGAATTGAGGGTCAAAAAACCGGAGCGTTTGAAATTTGTGAGGCTTTGGGCGGAGCACCTGATTATCATTTTATTCCTGTTGGTAATGCCGGTAATATTACCGCTTACTGGAAAGGTTATAAAGAATGGCACAATCTTGGCAAAATATCATCTTTGCCAAAGATGATGGGCTTTGAGGCAGAGGGTGCAGCTGCGATTGTAAAGGGTGAAAGAATTATGTACCCTGAAACTTTGGCTACGGCAATACGTATCGGAAACCCTGCAAGTTGGAAATTCGCTGAAGCTGCACGAGATGAAAGTAACGGTATGATAAACTTTGTAACTGATGAAGAAATTGTTGCAGCTTATAAATTGATTGCCTCAACGGAAGGTGTGCTTGCAGAACCTGCATCTGCGGCGTCTGTTGCAGGGCTGATTAAGGTTAAATCTCAAGTGAAAACAGGCTCAAAAATTGTTTGTATCCTAACCGGTAACGGATTGAAAGATCCTGACAATGCTATAAAATATGGTAACGCAGATGTTAAAAAGACAAGTGCAGAATTGACCGATATTTTAAAAGTTATGAATATATAATATAGAATTTTCAAATAAAAAGCCCTAAATTGATTGAATAAACTTCAGGTTTAGGGCTTTTTATTATATTAAATTCTATTAAATGTGTTTTTCAATATTAGATATAATTGTGGATTTTGGCATCAAGCCTGTCATTCTTTCTATTGCCTCGCCGTTTTTGAAAACCAAAAGGCTAGGAAGTCCGCTTATTGAATATTTTTTTGCGGTATCAATATTTTCTTCAACATTAAGTTTTACAAATTTAACTCTGCCTTCATAATTTTGAGATATTTCATCAAGAACGGGTGACAGTTTTCTGCAAGGCCCGCACCAAGTTGCCCAAAAATCAACAACTACAGGTATTGAGGAATTGACAACTTCACTTTCAAAGTTCTCATCTTTAATATCTGCTACGTTACTCATAATGCCCTCCTAAAGTTACTAACTTGTCACATTCTAACACGGAAAAAGTTTTTGTGCTATTATCAATATATAAATAATTAGGATAGGAATATGGTACGTAAAAAAATAATAGAAATTGTTTTAGATACAGAAACGACGGGATTGGATTATACAAGAGAAAAATTGGTAGAATTTGCAGCGGTAAGACTTGAAAACGGGAAAATAAAAGATAAATTCCAAACTTTGATTAACCCGCAGCAGCATATTAGAAAATCTAGTATTGCAATACATGGAATTACTCCTGAAATGGTTGAAGATGCTCCAACAGAAGAAGATGTAATCCCGCAAATTTTAGAATTTATCGGAGAATATCCGATTGTTGCGCATAATGCAATTTTTGATTATTCATTTTTGAATGAGGCTTCTAAAAGAGTTACGGGCAATGAACTTAAAAATGAGAGAATTGATACTCAGCAAATGTTCAAAGAGATATACCCTGATTTGGAAGCTCATGGCTTAAATGCGCTGACTGAAAAATTCAATGTAGAATTAAAAGATCACCACAGGGCAATGGGTGACACAATGGGCTTAGCGCTTGCTTATCCGAAGTTGAAAAAACTTTATTTGCAAAAGTTTGATTGGGAAAAGAAACAGCTTGAAAATGTTGAATATTTATTTGAAAGATTTTTACGTCTTCAACAAACAGTTACAACTTTACAGTCTGAGATGCAGGATTTAAAATCCGTGTTTAAGTTGTATTTTGAACAGGGTGGTGCTCCTATTACATCTCAAGACGGAGATATGCTCGTGTTTAATTCAAAACAGTCTTTTGGCTATGATTTTAATCAGATAAAGGAAGTCTTGGAGCAAGTAGGGGCGTTGGAAAAAGCTGTTAAACTTAATACAGGATTTATTGACCGATTAGTTAACGGTAAAAGTTTGGATGAAGATAAAAGAGAAATTATTAAAAATGCCAGACAAGAATTGACTGAAACAAGAAATATTCAAGTGATTAAGAATAATAAATAGGAGAAAAAGTTATGTTGAAAAAATTAGGGGCGTTTTTTAAAGAACCTCCGATAGCAGAACCTATAGAGGATACTGCGAAAGTAGATTCAATGTATAAACATTGGCGATTAAGAATTTTTTATTCATGTTTTATTGGTTACACAATATTTTATTTATGTAAGAAAAATATTGCAGTAGCTTTGCCGGGTATAATGGATGAGTTTGGATACTCTGCAACAGAATTGGGTTTGTTGGGAAGTTCTTTATATCTGACTTATGGTATAGGTAAGTTTGTCAATGGAGTTTTGGCTGACGGTTCGGATGTAAGAAAGTTTTTCCCGACTGCGTTGTTAATGACAGCGTTAGCTAATATTTTATTTGCATTTGCTCCTAATGCTGTAGGTATTTTAGGTTTAACTCCAAAGATGTCGGCATTAGTTTTACTTTGGGTATTAGCATTTTTGTGGGGTGTATCCGGTTGGTTCCAATCTGCGGGATTTCCTGCTGTTGCTAAAAGTTTAACATACTGGTATTCAAATTCTGAACGTGGAACAAAATGGTCATTGTGGTCTTGTTCTCATCAAACAGGAACATTTTTGAGCTTTATTTTGGCAGGTCATATCGCTGCTCATTTCGGGTGGCGTGCGGCGTTTTTAGTTCCGGGTGTATTGGCATTAGTTACTGCATTGTGGTTGTTTGAAAGATTACGCGACAGGCCTCAATCTTTGGGATTGCCTGATGTTGAAGTATTCCGTAATGAACCTGTAAAACAACAATCTGAAGGTGAGAAAAAAGAAGAAGATAGTATGACTTATATCCAAATCTTCAAAAAATATGTATTGTGTAACAAAACTCTTTGGTTATTGGCAATAGCTTATGTCTTTGTTTATATTATAAGATTTGGAGCTGAAGACTGGATGATAATGTATTTGAAAAATGCAAAAAATATCGAGCTTCAAGATGCTACAAACATGATTGCGTCGCTACCATTGGTTGGTATTTGCGGAACTGTTTGTGCCGGTCTTATTTCTGATAAATTGTTCAAGGGTAAAAGGGCTCCTGTTAATTTGATTTATTTAGTGGGTGTCATTCTTGCTATAGTTGCATTGAAGTTTAATACTATTAACTCTCTTAACTATGTAATAATAGGCTTGCTTGGGGCATTCACTTACGGACCACAGATGATGATTGGCGGACTTTGTGCGGTTGAATCAAGTTCTAAAAAAGTAGCGTCTGCGGCATCAGGTTTTACCGGTACTTTTGGTTACATTGGTGCATTTTTATCTGCAACAGGTACAGGTTTTCTTGTTGATAAATTGGGTAAAAACGGTGTCGGTAACTGGGATGGAGCTATCTATTTCTGGTTAGTTTCGGGTATTATTTGTTTAATCATTTGTACTATTTTGGCAATTGATGAGTACAAAAAGGATGCCAAAAAATCCGCATAATCAAATTTATAAATAAAATTTATTGCAAAGGGCAAGTATTAAAATTATAGACTTGTCCTTTGTGGTATAATTCGTAAGGGAGAAAAATATGAAGTCTGCTCAACTGGAAAATGATATACTTGTAATTAAAGATATTCCGAATGAAAATTTAGAGGGGCGTAAGGGTGCAATTATAAAAACTCTTGGCTGTGGATTATGCGGATCTGATATTGTTAAGTTGAAACATCATTTAGTCAAAAACGGAACGGTTTTAGGTCATGAGGTTGTTGGTAAAGTTGTGGAAATAAATTCTGATACTCAATTTAAAACAGATGATATTATTGTTACCTCTCATCATATCCCGTGCGGAAAATGTGAATATTGTAAAAACGGTAATGTATCTATGTGCAGACATTTTAAAGAAACTAATATCAAGCCAGGAGGGTTTAGTGAATTTATTTACCTATCTGAAGAACATTTGCAAAATGTTGCATATTTAAAACCTGCAAACCTGACTGATATTGAAGCCTCTTTCTATGAGCCTTTGGGGTGTTGTATTCGGGCAGTAAAGCGGACAGCTTTGAGGGCTAATTCAACTGCACTTGTTATCGGGCTTGGTTCGATAGGAATATTGATGGCTCAAGCCTTAAAAGCATTCGGAATGAACGTAATTGGGTGCGATTTGATTGCTTCTCGTGTTGAGTTGTTAAAAAGTTTAGGTATTGAAGCCTTTGTGCTATCAGAGATGTGCGAAAGTATAAAAGCTGATGGTGTATTTATGACTTCAGGTTCTGATAGGGCAATAGAAACAGCGCTTAAATTTGTACGTGATGGCGGTAAAATTTTAGTTTTTTCAAGTACTCCTAAAAATTTTGGTTATGCAAATAATGAAATTTATTACAGGGAATTGACTGTTCTTGGCAGTTATTCTCCATCTCCGATTGATTTAAGGGATTCGCTTGAATTGTTAGCTGATAAGTCTGTCAAGGTGTCGGGGTTATCTACTGTTTATCCGCTTGAAAATATTCAAAAAGCCATAAATGATACGGTAGAAAATAAGATTCTAAAGGCATATATAAAGATATCCTGATTGAAATTTTGTTTCATTTTGGTGTATTATAATCCTATGAAATCAATTCAATATTATGCACCAACAGATATAAGATATGAAGACGTTCCCGTAAAACCTCCTGAGGCGGGAGAAATCGTCGTCAAGGTAATGGCGGCATTAACTTGCGGAACTGATGTTAAAACATATCGTCGTGGACATCCTGTATTAATAAAGGATGTGCCATCTGGGTTTGGGCATGAGTTTTCCGGTATAGTAGAAAAAGTCGGACGAGGTGTTGAAAATTTTAAAGTCGGAGATAGGGTTGTTGCCGCAAATTCAGCACCGTGCGGGGAATGTTTTTATTGCAAACGGGAAGAATACAATTTGTGTGAAAATTTAAATCTTTTAAACGGAGCTTATGCTGAATATATTACTATTCCGGCAAGGATAGTACAAAAAAATACTCTTATTTTACCTGAGGGTTTGTCATTTGAAAGAGCTGCTTTTTGTGAGCCTCTTGCAAATGTTGTGCATGGCGCTGAGCGTACCGGAATTAAAAAAGGTGATACTGTTGGAATAATCGGTATCGGACCTATAGGCTTGATGTTTGCACGGATTGCAAAACTTATGGGTGCAAGAGTTATTGTCGCAGGGCGCAACCCTATGAAATTAAAAGCTGCGGATGAATTTGCGCATGCTGATGAAATAATTGATTTGAAAAAATATCAAAATCCTGTCAAGATATTTAGGGAATTTTCAACTGAAAATAAAGGACTGGATGTGGCTGTTGAGTGTGTCGGTTTACCTGAAATTTGGGAGCAGATTTTTGAATGTGTGCGACCGGGTGGTACCGTTCACTTTTTTGGAGGATGTAAATCCGGTTCGAAAGTTACTTTTGATACGACAAAAATGCACTATGGTGATATAAAAATGATGAGTGTTTTTCATCATACTCCGAAATATTTTCGTAAAGCTTTGGAATACATTGCCTCTGGTGATGTTGAAGTCGAAAAGTTAATTACGGCAACTCTTACGCTGTCGGAGGTCGAATATGCAATGAAACAGCATATCGACGGAAAAGCAATTAAATTTTTGATAAAACCCTGAGGATAAGCTCGTTTAGCTGATTTTTGTCAGTTTTGCTTTATAAAAATCAACATTGATATTAAGTCTTGTACCAATATCAAGTAGACGGTCTATAAATTGCAATTCTTTATCCTTTTTGGTTTCGTTGTTGTTTTCAATAATATCGCCTATTCTGTGGTATATTTTATTGTAATAGATGTTTTGCGCTTCTGCGATATCAATTTGCAAATCTAATTTTTCTATGATATCACATAATTCCAAAATGGCATCTGCCTGTTGGATTTCAAAACTTTTAGTTAATCTGCTTAAATTAATCAGTAACCTTTTTTCAAATATTTTATTTGATGGTGTTTTGTCAATTTTAATTCCCATTCTTTTTGCTTCATGGTTGATATCTGAAATTTGTTGGATAGTTTGTTTATCGACAAAACCGTCCGTATGAGAAAGGGTTTCGTTGTATCTCATACTCATAGCGTACTGAGCAGAAATCTTAAATTCATTAGGAATTTCAAGTCCGAGATTTTGCATGTGATAAATAGAACCCTTGCCCTGATTGTACATTTCCTTATATGTATTTGCGAATTTTTCAAGCTGATCTTTCAAAAGGATTTGAAGAATTTTCTTTCTTTCTTCAATAAAGATGTCCTTTAATGTAAAATATTCTTTGCCGAAAGTTTCATCAAGAGCTCTAATGATTTCAGTTAAAGGATTTAGCATAAATGTCTTTATTAAAGTTGTCTTTAATTTTTGGTATTCATCATTTGTAGAAAATTCCTTTATTGCGCAATGGAAATCTCCTCCTGCGTATTGCATAAGTGCAAATACAAGATTGGCTTTTTGTAATGTAACTTTTGAACATATTTCAATATGTCCGATAATAAAGTTGGAATTGCTTTTTTGAACTCTTTGATAATCCTTTTGGTGCACGGTATAGCAATAAACATCTTCTTCGTCTTCAAATTCCTGATAGATAGATGATACAGCCCATAAGCAAGCAAGTTGTTTTGAAGTGACAACGGAAGGTTTTACAAATCGCTCAAAAATATCTTTACCTGTACCAAATTCGGTTATATTACTTTTTGCAGCTGATAAAATTGCGAGGAATTTTTCTTCGTAATTAATATCAGAAAATCTTGAAGCTAATTGCATTGCTCTTGCTGCGTATTTCATAATTTGTACGGTTTCAATTCCCGAAATTTCCGAGAAAAACCAACCGCAGCTTGTGTACATAAGCATAGACTGACGTTGAATTTCAAGTAGTTCCATACCTTTTACTTTTTCATCTTCAGTCAATTCGGAATTAAAGTATTTCTTTTGGAATTTTTTAATATTTGAGTAATTTCTATCCAAAATTACGTCAATATAATTATTCCTAACATCCCAAACATCCGTATTGAAATATTTAACACCTTCTGTTTCGAAGATTTTAGCCATTTCATCTCTCAGGTAATCAAGAGCGTTTCTTAGCGGTTCACGCCATTTTTGATTCCAACCCGGATGTCCTCCTGTTGAACATCCGCAATCTTCTTTCCACCTGCCGACTCCGTGAAAACAACTCCAAGAAGATGCCTGTTTGATATCAACTTCGTAGTCGCTTTTGTATTTATCTAAATATTCGGCATAATTTGTTATTTTAAAACCTTCGTCCTCTGCTTTAATTTTTAAAACGTAGGAAAGTGCCATATCTCCAAATTTTGTGTGATGCCCGTAACTTTCTCCGTCTGTTGCGATATTGATTAGTTGAGGATAATCACGAACTTCCGAAACTCCTTCTTTTAATCTTTTTATGAATTTGTTTCCGTCTGTTAATAGTTCATCAAATGCGACAGAACGAGATATTGCACCGTCATAGAAAAATAAATCAATTGTTTTTGACGGATCGGATTTTATTTTGTATTCGTAAGACCTTGCAGGGTCAATATTTCCCCAGCTTACATCCTGCCAATTTTTATCCCCGTTCTTTCTCATTTTAAGAGCTTGATATGGTGATAGCACCGTAAATTTAATCCCGTTATCCACAAGAACGCGCAGAGTTTCATCATCAACGGCAGTTTCAGCAAGCCAAATTCCTTCCGGTTTTCTTCCAAATCTGCGCTCAAAATCTTTGATACCCCATTTTACTTGAGTTTCTTTATCTTTACTGTTTGCCAATGGCATAATCATATGGTTATAAACCTGAGCCATAGCGTTTCCGTGACCGTTATGTTGTTGAATACTTTCGATATCCGCTTTTATAATTCGTTCATAAGTTAAAGGTGCATATTCTTCCAACCACGAAAGTAGCGTAGGCCCAAAGTTAAAACTCATATATTCGTAGTTGTTAACGATATCCAGGATATGATTTCTGTTATCTACAATTCTTGAAACTGAGTTTGGATTATAGCATTCTTTGCAAATTCTTTCGTTCCAATCGTGAAACGGCAGAGCGCTGTCTTGAAGTTCAATAGCTTCCAACCACGGATTTTCACGTGGTGGTTGATAAAAATGTCCATGTATTGTTAAAAATTTTTCATTACTTCTTGCCATAATCTGATTCATACCCTTTGTTTTTTAGTACTGTTTTGAGGTTTTATTGTTTTTGTTAATTTTATTTATTACTTTAAATTCATCAACATCCATCCACGCATCGCCTAAAGCCGTCGAAAATACTCGTCCGGTAAATTCTACCTCATCTCCGGCATCCATATCAATATGCTTTTCGGCAACATCTTTTTTTAGAAATATTTTAAGTTCCGATAACGGGATATTATGATTTGTAATATCAGGTCTTTGTATCAAAAATGAAATATACTTGTCAGAGGATCTCATCGCCGGAGCGTAATCAAGTCCTAATGTTGCAAATTTGTCAAATTTTGCGCGTATTCTTATATTTCTGCGCAAGTATTTGCTAGGATTTGCAACTACAGCCAAGGCATTTACATCCTGATAAATTGTCTGCGGAGCAGTTGATGAATATGGCAACGTCGGTATTGTTTGTGAGTTTACCTTATTAAAACTTATTCCGATACAAGTTGAAGCAATTATTGCTAAAGATATTATTTGTAATTTCCTCATTGTTAACCTCTTATTTAAACCGTATTACACTAATATTTTAACACATAATTAAAATAAAAGAAACCATACAAATAAAGCATTAGCTAAAAGTATTATCTTGCTGCGTGATCGATAATTTTTGAAACCCAGTATACTCTCGGATATTTTCCTACCGCACTAAGCAGTATCATGTAAAAGACAAGCCCGGTTACAAATGTTTGGATAATTGAAAAGTTAAACAACATAGGTCGGTTTAACATAAAAGATATTTGGGCAACTATATAATTTATAAACGGAATGTAAGAAAGAAATTTGCATATCAAATCCAATCCAAACGCTAATACAAAGTATAGCAAGGATATAAATATTGATTGAAAGATATTATAGCGTAAGAAATGAGAAATGTTTTTTTTACGAAAATACATTATTACGCAAATTATCATACCAAACCAACCTGCGGTCAGGTAACTCAAAACCGACGCAATTCTGTCAAATATTCCGATAGCAGTTTTTTGCATTATGCAGCTCCACGTATGGATTTTGCATAATCTTGTACAACTTGTGAATAAACCAGTCTGTATTCATCATTTTCAGGCGCAAGGCTTATTGATGCTCTATAAGAACTGATGGCTTGTTCAATATCGTTATTTAAATAGTGAGCATTTCCTAAAAGCATATATGTTTCAGGTGCATTTGGCGCTACTTGCAGAGCTTTTTTGTACAAATCAATAGATTCTTTAATTTTTCCCTCGCTTGAATATAGGTTAGCAAGCAAAATGTAGGCATTTGAAGATTTTGGATCAAATTCAATTGCTTTTCTAAACATCGCATCAGCCATATCGTATTCTTTAAATTCGGTTAAAGATATTGCATAACTGATATAAATTTTATACTTATCATCCGTCATTGAAAGTGCTTTTTCGTAATAAGAATATGCTTCTTTCTTATTTTTCATTAAAGTTAAAGCATTTCCTATGCATACAGCAACCAATTCGTTATCCGGATTAAGAACAAAAACCTTTTTGAAAAGTTTGAGAGCTGTTTCGTAGTCGAATAGCTTAAAACAAACATTTCCCATATCAATGAGTGCACCGACGTTTTCCGGATCAAGAGACAACGCCTTTTCGTAATATGCTTTTGCTTCAACGTAATCTTCAATATCTTGATACAACAACGCTATTGCGTTGTATATTTCAGGGTTCGAAGCGTTCAAATCAATAGCTCTGTTATAATAGAATAGTGCTTTAGAAAAGTTTTTCCATTCCGCAAATACGTTCCCGATGTTATAGTATATCAAGAAGTTTTTAGGGTTAACTTCTAAAGCTTTATTGTAATAAGATAATGATTTTCTGAAATCTCGTTCGTAGAACCACATTGTACCCATACCCACAAGGGCTTGCACATCATCAGGTTTAATCGCTAAAAGGCTGTCCAAAACAGACATTACTTTATCATAATCCTGTTGTTGCATGTACAATTCGGATAACTCGTGATAATTTTCTATGTTTTGCGGCTCTTTTGCCATTTTTACAACAAGAGCATTAATCTTCTCATTTAAACTCATATTTTCCATGTCTTTATTGTATATTATTTTTCAAATTTTGTAAAGATTATATTAATCCTGCCTGAGTGTTTTCTTGTATTTTAACCATGTTTATATACAATAGGAAATGGAGATTGCTATCATATAATAAGGAAAGGGTGTTAGGGATATAATGCTTAGATTTGACTACAAAAATGCCGATATAAGTATTGTAGGTCAAGAACATGGTCTTGATGTTGAATATGAATTTTCAAGTTATAAAACTAAAATTGCCGAAATTATTACAGATTTGAACAAGAGAAAAGACAAGCCGGGACAGTGGCTTCAGTGGATGAATTTAGGATATAGCGAAGAAACAGTGTGGTATGTTAAAGAATATGCCTCGATGGTAAGAAATCGTTTTGATAATATTCTCGTACTTGGAATTGGTGGTTCTGCGTTGGGCGGACTTGCAGTAACTGAGGCTTTATTAAAACCTTATTGGAATTTCCTTACGCCGGAGCAGAGGGATAATTTCCCAAGAATATTCTTTTTGGATAATATAGATCCTGATTCAATAAACGGTTTATTAGATATTTTGAATTTGAAGAAAACTTTAGTAAATGTTATTACCAAGTCAGGTTCGACAGCGGAAACAATGTCGCAATTTATGATAGTAAAATCTCGTTTGGAAAAAGAATTAGGTGAAGATGAGTATCGTAAAAATGTTGTAGCGACAACTGACAGGCAAACCGGAGTATTAAGACAAATTGCGGAACAGGAAGGTTATAAAACGTTTGTTGTTCCGGATGATGTCGGAGGGAGATTCTCGGTATTTTCGGCGGTTGGTTTGTTGCCTTTTGCTCTTGTCGGAATTGATATTGATGAAATTACAAATGGTATAAAAGATATGGATTTGGCGTTGAAAAATACCGATATAAAAGAAAATATCGCAGCTCAAAATGCTTTAATCCAATATTTAATGGATACAAAAAAGGGTAAGGATTTGTCTGTGATGATGCCTTATTCCAGTCGTTTGAGATATGTTTCCGATTGGTATGTTCAATTATGGGCAGAATCATTAGGTAAAGATACTGATAAGCAGGGTAACCATATACATGTCGGCCCTACTCCTATTAGAGCGTTGGGAGCAACTGATCAGCATTCTCAAGTTCAACTATACAATGAGGGACCGAATAATAAAATTATCAATTTTATAAGGGTAGATGAATTTGACACAAATCTTGAAATCCCGAGAATATTTGAATATACCGGAATTGGTTATCTTGGCGGAAAAACTGTTAACGATTTAATAAATGCTGAGGCAGATTCGACCAGAGTTGCATTGGCAGATTATGCGCGACCTACCGTAACGATTAGTCTTCCAAAGGTTGACGGATATCATGTGGGGCAGCTTTTATATATGTTAGAGGTTCAAACTGCTATTGCCGGTGAACTGTATAATATTAATACCTTTGACCAACCCGGTGTTGAACAGGCAAAAAATTACACTTATGCTTTGATGGGCAGAGCAGGATATGAGGATTCCGCAAGGGTACTTCAAGCAAAAATGGCCGCAGTATAATTTATGAAAAAAATATTTGTAAATGTTTTTATATTATTAATCCTTTTTGTTTTCGGGCAGAATGCATATTCTGGAGATACCTTGCTAAAGGGTTCTGTTTCTGCAGTACCAAAAAACTTTTTTGGAGTATGGAGAGTATCTTCAAAATTATTGGATACAGATTCGCCTGCTATATTTAAAGAAAACGGAGTTGAAAAGGGAGACGAGCATTTCTTAAGATTACTA
>CAMGGL010000041.1 GCA_946055575.1 uncultured Candidatus Melainabacteria bacterium | reverse complement strand
GCATGTACAAACTATCCCAAAATCTCCTCCCAAGATTATTGTTCAAGTCGCAGAAAGCTGTGACTTTTTTTTATGGAAATTTATTGTTATTTAACTTTCGTGGATATTGATTTGTGATGATACTTCTGCAACAATTCTGGCAATGTCGGCTCCTCCTATTGAAACTTCAAGAATGAGCGGGGCAAAAATAAGCATAGTTTCTCTATAAGACATTGTTTCAATATCAATTATGTTAAATTCAATGAAATCTTCTCCTACAGAGATTAGTTTTCCGTATTCTCCTCCTGTTGCCCATTTCATAAAAACATATTGATTTTCGTACTCTTTTAATTTTTCTATAAATTTCATATCCTAACCTATACCTATACTATAAATACTAGTGATTTTAATAAAAATGTCAAAACTTATACAATAAATGTTTTAACAGAACCGTCTTGGTGGTATAAACCTCCTCCGCAAACGGTTTCAATAACTTTTAATACAACATCACGCGGGGCATCTATTTGATTAACCGGAAATTCCTGACCAGAATGTTTTATTTTGAATATACATTTGCTGCTTGAATCTGCCGGTACGTATAATGATGCAATTTCATTTTCCAAAAGTCTTACCATTTCTTCTTTTCGGTCTTTAGAATCTTTAATGATGTCATTGTAATTACCGCGAATGGCAATAATCCTGTTTGAAAATATATGACGTCCGTCATCTCTGTATAAAGCTTGCGGCTGGAAATTGCAACGAGTTGTGAAACTCATTTTATGCCAAAGAATGTTAACAACCGCAACTGATTTCAGAGTATCCGCATCAACATAAATATTTTGCGTTGTAATTCCACGTGACGAAAACGATTGTTTCAAATTATCAGAAACAAGTTCAAGACAGTCAATCATTCTTGAGAAAATATCATTTGTGTTAACTGTTGCGTTCTGGTAATCCAAAAACTGCTTATACATATGAGAGGATACCAAATCCACTCTCTCTTGTATTACTATATCTTTTTTTGTTGCTGTTTCTGAGTTGTCGAAACTTTCAAAATTATTTAACAATTTCGTTTCCTTTTTTATACCCTATTTTTAAAATAAACATGTTTTCTTGTAAAGATTATATGATTTTTCGTTACAAAATGGAATACTTATACAGGGTTATAAATGTGTGTAAAAATTTGAAATTATATATTAAATCCGTTTGTTTGGCAGTATGCTGTTAAAATATTTTTTTGTTGAGTAATTTGTTCTTTTATAAAGTTATTTTGGGTTTTTTCAACAACAATAGTCATTGCGTTATCAAGCATCTTAGCGGCACCTTTCAGATAATCTGTTTGTTGTTGGGATTGAACGGAGCCAAGTTCTTGATAATATTTTCCGTATATCAAATATATTTTTGAGAGTAAATCATTCATATTATATTTTTTAGCGAGCGTTGCGCCTGTTTCTAAGTGCATTTTTGCAGTTTCATAGTCTGATAATTCAATATATGCTTTTGCAAGTTGCATTTTTAAAAGTACAATGAAAAATGTATTATTAATACGCGGATTTTGGGCAATTTCAAGAGCTTGAAGTGCTATATCTATAGAATTTTTGACGGATTCAGTAATGATTGTGGCTTCTGCTATTAAATACCAAGCAAGCAATGCCCCAAGAGCCATTTTTTTCTCGGCAAACCAACTTACTTCTTCGTTGTATATATTAACAGCGCGTTTAGCTTGTTGTAAATCACAAAACAACTTGCCTAAGAAGGTTTTGTATATATGTTTGGCAAATTCGTTTCCGGTGTCATTTGCAAATTTTACGCATTCAAAGAGATCTTCTTGTATGTCGGAGTAATCTCGTTGTAATACTTTATTAACTATACTGATTAAATTGTAAGTATTTATGATGTCGTATTTATCGTTAAGTTGTTCTCCGTATCTGCCGACAATGTCGGTTAATATTTCTTTTGAAGTACTGAAATTGCCTTTTAGGGTGTTTGCAAGTGCTAATACCAAATTAGCTTTACATATCAAATTCAGATCGGTAATATGCTGTTTTTCTATAACTTCAAACAACATAGTAAGGATTTCAAAAGATCTGTCATTTCCTTGAATTGCAAGTGCTGCGGATAAATGAAGGTTAACCAATAACCATGTATCATATACAAATCCCAAAGGAATTGTTTTATCAAGACGAGGTTTTGTCAGATGTGAATTGAGTGTTGGTAAAATATCATTATCAATTAAATTTATAACCTCTCCGCTATTACCTATAGCAATCAGAGATGATAATTTTGCGGATTTGATAAGTGCAGTTTCAAGTTCTTGCCCTGTTGTCATTTTTTTCAACACGTTATCAACACATTCCACATCTCCGAAATAGTTTCCTGATTTTTTGCAACATAATGCCAGATACCCCAAAAGTTCAATTTCTTTTTCTTCATTATTTTGTGCTCTTGCGTTTGATATCGCATCAGGTAGAAATTCCAATGCTTCCTCAGGGTCATATTCGGTCAAAAGTTTACCAAGTCTTTCGCTTATGTTGTATCTGATATTTAAAGTTTCGTTCTCGTTAAATTCATTCAAGAGCGCTAAACATTGTTTTTGAGCGATAACATATAAATTTATGTCTCCCACATACGATGCCAGTCTTGTTGTTTTTGTCCAAATGTCAAAAGCCATGCGATTTTCTTTTAAATTGTGTGCAATCATTGCCATTATCGCGTTTGTGTTTATATTGAATATGCTGATTGCCTTTCCGACTTTTACATTTAAATCTTCAAATGAAATATCTTTTTCAATATTTTTTAAGATTGTTTCCCATAAGAACAGGTTACTGAATTCATAATAAATTTCGTTGTATGGTCTTATGAATTTTGTTTTGACAAGATATGACATTATGTCGTTAAATTCTTTATTTTTATATCCAAAAATTTCTTTAAGTAATGCAAGGTTAAGTTTATCCCCTAAAATTGCCGCTCCGCACAGCATTTTGTGAGCTTCTTTGTTTGTCTTTTTTAATGTTGAAAGTCGTTCTTGTATCAGTTCATTAAAACTGTTAGGCATAATGAATGCTTTATCGGAAATTTGGCAATCTAAACTGTAGCTTAGTGCCTGTTCTACAAATGCAGGATTGCCGTTGCAACGGTTAAAAATGATTTCTTTTTCTCTGTCTGTTACAAATTCTGCGGTTTGTGCAAATATTTTTGCAAGTTCTTTATCTCTTGTCGGGGCAAGATTTATATCTAAATATTCTTTTAGCTCGGTATTTTCAACTCCAAAATATGCACTTATCGGTTTTTGTTCTTTGTATATTGCAATAAATTTTAAAAATTTTCGATTTGTCGGTTGTTTGATGAAGTTTGTAAAAAATTCAAGTGAAAAACCGTCAATGAAGTCAAAATTATCTATAACAAATACAAATCTTCCGGTATGTGCAAAAGCGTCAAAAATTTTTCCTAAAATATCAAATGTATGTTTTTTATTAATGATTATATCTTCGTAATTTCCGTCTTTGGAATTGTATAAAAAATTTAAAAAATCGGATATTTCTTTGCTGTTTAAAAAACGAAATTCACCTGAGAAAAATTTGATAGCTTCATTTTGAAGTTCACTATTATTTGAATAAAAAGATGGGAGTTTAAATAAGGTCAAAAGCATATCCTGTACAACTCCGCCCGGTGTTAATTGTGTTAATTGGGTACACTTTCCGACACACCATTCAAGTCTATCGCGTTCGGTATTTTTGATAACTTTTTTCAGTAGAGTACTTTTTCCTGCCCCTTTATCTCCTGTAATAGAAAAAATTTTTTTGTCTTTGGAATGGAGTCCTTCAATAAGCGTTTCTACTCCTTGTTCCATAGTTAATAATTTAGGCTGAAAAGCATCTGCCAAATTGTTTGTTTTATCCGAGAGTTTGTTTTTATTTAAGTTTGAAAGAGGAGCTCCGCATTTTCTGCATTTTGAAGCTATTGGAAAGTTTACGCTATGACAGCGTGGACATAATTTTAAAAGTTCAGCTCCGCATTTTTGACAAACCAAAGTTCCTACAGGATTAACCGTGTTGCAGTGCCCGCATAACAAACCTGTACGAGTTTTGCAATAGGGACATTTAAGTGCCGATTGCGGTATGTTTTTTTTACAAACTGGACATTTCATAGTTTAGAATTATTCTATAATGCTTTTAACTTTGTTCATTAATCTGTACAAACGCTTTGATATTTCAGATTGAGATAAACCGAGTTCTTCGGCAATTTCTTTCTGTGTCATGCCTTTATCATAACGCAAAGTATAGATATGTAAATAGTCTTTATCAGGTTCTTCTTTATCAATTTTACGGATTGTATCCGCAATGAACTCTAACAACTCTTTTTGGATGACAATTTCTTCCGGATTTTCAGGAATTTTTACATCAGAATATTTGACGACTATTTCTGTATAATCTGTATTCTCGTTATCAATATTAAGTTCACGAGAGGACATGTATCCGGTTTTTGTACGTCTTAATCTTCCGGAATCCTTTAATACATTGATAATAGAAGTTGTTACAACCCGTCTTAGATATGTTTCTAAGGTAGATTCCGATTCAACAGCATTTATGATTGCAACCGAACGTTTGCATGTTTCATTGAAAAAATCATCGTATAAATCTTCATTATTTGGGTATTTACGATCGTTTTTTATTATTTTACTGATTAAATCAATTTTATCTTGCGCTAATTCCACAACGGGTTTCCTCTACTTCAATAGAGATTATAGCATATTTAAAAATAAATTTTAAGTATCGCAGTTGTACTTTCGTCGTTACCCACGCTATTAGGCGCTTTGAGTGTCTTTAGTGTTTGGTTAACAGTTTGTAACACAATGTTGTCAATTTGTGTTGAACCGCTGGATTTTACAATTTGCGAATTCTTAAAAGCTCCGTCTTGAGCAAAGGTTACGCTTACTTTCATATCGCTGGAGTATGCGTATTCTGTTGCCAATAACAAATCGCTGGTTAGTGAAAGTTTTAAACTTTTTCCAATGGATTGAAAATATTGTTTAAATTGTGAATTATATGACACATAATCAGGGACTTCCCAAGTTAACTTGCTAACATTTACCATGACAGAACCTTGTTTTTTTGTTGTTTGAGCCGGAGCTTGTGGTTTTGCTTGAGTTTGTGTTTGTTTCATGGTTGTCGGATTTGCAAGTGCATTTGTTGTATTATCCATAGTTACTACATTTTCAGGATTTACATCCGGTGTATTTTCATTCGTAACAGGCTCTGGCGCAGTTGGTACTGCGTCATCCGTAATCGGTTGAGGTGTTTCTTCAGTTGGAGTTTTGAACATTTTTGCAACATTAAATCCTATGACCCCAATGATTATCAATGCTACGAGCATGCCGAGAATTTTGAAAAGCCCGCCGCGTTGACTTGTTTGCGAGCTTGAACTCATGTGACCCGGAGTTTGTAATAATGCCCCGCCGGCAATATTGGAATTATCATTATACAAGTTTGCTAAAGATTCATTTCCTTCTACTTGCGGTTGTGTAATGTTATTGATATCAATAGGAATTTCACCTACTTTATAGTTTCTGTCACTAATTACTGTGGAATTTTCTTGAACAGCATAAACTTTTTGATTTTCAACTTGTGGTTCTATGATTAAGTCTTCTTGATTTGTTGGCATTTCAATATCTTGAAGATTGTCATAGTTTGTGTCTTCAATCCAGTCTTGAGCTGTTTCTTCTGCTGATTGTTGAGGAATTTCTATTTCATCATTCTCTGTAACTGGTAGCACATTTTCACTTTGTGATTGTTCTTCAAGCATCGCAAAATCTTCTAAAGAAATTTCGTCGCTTTCATAATTTTCACTTATGTCTATATTATTATTTTCAGTAGAATTATTTAATATAGAATCATCGTTTGATAATTCTTCAGTAATTGGTTCTTCAATTATAACCTCAGAAGAATCATCGATCGGTTGAGTTTGTTCAAAATCTTCCATATCGTCAAGGTTTATGATTTCGTTTTGTGACGGAAAATCTTCCATGTCAAAATCAGAAGAAACGTCACCATCAAGGTTTTCTGTTATAATTTTGTTTCCTGCAAGAACTTCTTCTGATACAGGGGTATCAATATTCGTATCAATAAGTTCTACGTCATTTTCTTCTGTTATTAAATTATCAATACTGCTTGGGTTTAAGTCCATCAAACTTTCTTCCTGAATTTCATTAAAGTTGAGATCAGGTGTGAAATTGTCAAAATTTGAAGTTCCGTCTTCGTTGATTGTAATTGAAGATGATGTAGGTAATTCAATTCCTTCAAAATCAGTTTCATCCAGTTGTATTTCTTCATCAAAATTGACTTTTGTCGGAGAATCGGCATTTATTGAATTAAGGTTTACCGTAAAATCTGTATTTTCTTCCATTTTATCATCATTTTCAACGGTTTCCATTTCGTTTAAATCAATTGTTTCTTGCTCAAATTCTTGTTCTTCGTGGTTTATGTCAACCTGTTTTAATTCACTCAAATCCAGAGGTGTTTCAGAAGCGCCCGAAATTTCCGCTTCAATGTTTGCTTCCATTTTTGCAATTGATAAGTCTTCCATTGCTTTTACGTGTTCGGGAATTTCTTTCACATCAGGTGCAATATCTGTTTTTGCATAGTCAATTTTATCAAGATTTTTTTGTTGTTTTTTTACATTTTGGTCAACAACATCACTTACGACTTCCCCTGCAACACCGGCAAGTTTGATTACTTCTTCGGTCGCAGCCGCTCCTGCAGATAATGCAGAAACTTCTGCAGCTGCTGCTATTGCAGATGATGCTGCGGCTACTGTTGCTGCTGTACCAATAGCGGTTTGAGCAATATCTGAAGATGTGTTTTCGGTAGTTTTATTATTTGTGTTTTGAGTATTGTTGTTGATTAAGTTATCTAATATTTGATCGGTGAGTTGTTCTGATGACGCATCAGATGCCAGAGTATTCGATGCTTCGGTTACGATAACTTTGTTTTCTGGAATAACCTGAGCAGGTTCTTCTTGTGATAAATTTTCAATCTCTGTAGTTGCTTCTAAAACTTCAGTTTCAGGCTCTTTGAGTAGTTCTTCCGATAATTCTGTTTCGTCAGGAAGTGAAATCGCTTCATCAATAATTTGATTATCTGTTTCTGTTTCTTCTGATTTTAGGTCTTCACTTTCAGAGAGGACTTCGTCAACACCTTCTTGTTCATTGGATGTTTCTGATATGTCAATATCAATTGTTGATTCTTCATCTGTTGGAATCTCTTGTAAATCTTCATCAATAATCAACTCATCTTCTGGAAAATCTTGTTCTTCGTTATCCGAAATCTCGAGTGTTTCTTCCGAAATTTCAAGGTCGTCAATTTCTTCTTGAGTTTCTTCAATCGGAGGTTCTTCGACAGATACATTGTCAAGTAGCATATCTTCTTCGGTTGAAGTGTCGGTAAAATCTATTTCTTCATTTGTTATAATATCATCTTGCTCTAAAACCGGTGCAGGCAGGCTTTCTTCTTGAATTGTCGTTCTTTCTACAAGAGTTTTTGCAACATTGAATGCAAGCGTTTCAAAATTATCAAATTCTAAAACACTTTCTCTTAATAAATCGTTTGAAAGTAATAATTCAATAAGCTCTTTTTCTTCTTCCGCAGTCGTATTATGATCGGCAAGAGCAACTGAAAGTTCACGACCTCTTAGCATGTCTTCTTCTGAAATATCTCTTGATGTCGTGCCGGTAAAATCTTTGATGAATTGTTTTAAATCGTCAATAGAATTTAGTTTGTTTTTGTTAATAAAGTAATATTCAGAATTTGCATTTTTTAAATTTATTTTTTTGGGTTCAATAAATCCTAAAAACTCAACATGTTCAAAATTCGAATCAAGTTTTAATATTATATAAATATCCGGTGTCATATCAAGTTTGAAGTGACTTTTAGGGATAAAAATTTGACTTTCATCAAAAATAACACGGACATCAATATGTATATTAGGAAGTAAAATGTCTGCAATATCATATTTTTCCAATAATTTTGAAATGGAATGTAAGTTGTGAAGATTTTTTGTATTGAAACCTTCCGATGTTAGATATTTAATACCGAGTTCAGCCCCGAGAGCATTGATGTAAGCTCGATTTTTTATTTCTTTATCCACAAAACTTCTGGACATAAATTCGGCTTCCGTAATGTTGTCTTTTTCTATATAAATCAATGCTTCTTGTTTACTTCCCATTTTCAATTTCCTCCCTACACATATATAGATGACACTTAATAAAAAAATATTCCAAAAAATATGTAAATTTTTGTAACAAATATTTGCAATTTTACATTAATGTATCAAAATTAATTCATCAGGTGTTTTATATGTTTTGTAGAAAAAGTGTATAAGGAGGTTTTCTCATGATGGTAAGTCCAATTTCAAGCGTAAGTTTTCGTGGCGAGACAGTTGATTTCGCTCGTCAAGGTGCACATTCAAAACCCGGAGCAAATACACCGGCTCCAAATGCTGATGCTCCTAAGAAATCAAGTACAGGTAAAAAAGTATTGTATGGAACTTTAGGTGTGTTGGCTGTTGCAGCTTCATTAGTTGCACTTCATAAAACAAATGTATTAAAAGTTCTTACTCCGGAAGTTTTACAGGAAACAAAATGGTATAGCCCTAAGATGATTGGTCATTATCTATCAAAAGCAGGTGAAGCTATTGCTAAATATACTTATGATCCGATTGTAAAATTCTTTTCAAAAGCACCGGCGGATCCGGCACCGGCTGTAAATCCTGATATAGTAGCATAATTGCATTAACAAGAAAACCTAAATTTATATAAAAATAAAAGACCGCAGTTGTCCGCTGTGGTCTTTTGTCTTGACAATAGTATATATATAAGATATAATTAATTCGTTAATTTTTTGATTTTCTTGCAGCCCCACCAATAAGATCCGGAAAGGATATTTATGACTTACGGTGTACCATATTCTTTTGTGCCGGGGACAAAAGCAAAAGCTGATGAAGTGAATGCTAACTTTATTGACGTTTTGGATAAGATTGAGAATACTAATTCCCGTATTGATGAAGCTAATTCTCAAACAGAAAACAGCTTTGAACAAATGAATAGTAAAATTGAAGATGTTGAAGCATTTTGTGTAAACTTAGATTTGTCAAATTTGAGTTCGACAGGAAAAAGTGTACTGGATGCGAAAGCAAATGTGTCGTTACTGGACGGAACTTGGGTTAATAAAGCTGTAACTTTATGTAGTGCAAAAAGTATAAGTGCGAATACAACACATACTTTTTCTTTATCTTCTTATTTGCCGAGTGATGGTGCAAAATATGAGATACTTGTTACCATAGCCGTTGATTTTCCAAGCAGTTCATCAAGTCAAGCTGCAATATATATGAAAAGTGATTTTATCACTTCTACAGTTCCATTGGTAAGGTATCGCTCAGGTCAAAATGTTCCGACATTTGCTTGTGCGTCTGCTGTTACAATTTCGTCTTCCGGTCGAAAGCTTACAGTTAACAATACTGAATTTGGGGTCAATACTCCAACATATACACTAAGAGCAATAGGTTACAGAAAGGTTCGGTAAAATATGAAATATATTTATGTTGAAAACGGTTTATTAAACGGTGTAGGTGAAGTTTATCAGATTGACAAAAATGTTATAAATCTTGAAATTAGTGAAGAAATATACGAAAATTATGTTTCTGAGCCTTTTAAGTATATTTATAGTGGAGATAAGTTGATTGAAAATCCGCAATATTCTGAATTAAAACAGAAAAAGATAAATAAAGAGCGTAAAAGCAAAATTCAACAACAAATTGATGAGTTGGATAAAAAGCGCATAAGGGCAATATGTGAAGATGAAATAAAAGATGAAAAGACGGGTGAAACATGGCTTGATTATTACAATGCTCAAATTTTTCAATTAAGAAGTGAAATACAATCTTTGAGTTAATGTTTGCAAGGCGGCGGATAAATTTTATCCGCCGCCTTTTAGTAATAGTATTTTTTTGATATACTTAAATCAAGTATAGGAGAAATATTATGGCAGATATAAGAGAAGAATTTATAAATCAAGCAAAGCATATTGCAAGAAATGCTGAGGTTTTACCGGGTGGAATTGAAGAATTGGCTGCAAAGCTTCAACATGCGGCAGATACAAATACACCTTTGAGAATAAAACTGGGAATGGATCCAACTCGACCGGATTTGCACTTAGGTCACACGGTTGTAATGAGGAAGTTAAAAGAGTTTCAGGCATTAGGTCATAAAATTGTATTGTTGGTTGGTGGAGCAACTGCGATGGTCGGAGATCCGTCAGGAAAATCCGAAACTCGTCCTGCGCTTTCAAAAGAGCAAGTGGAAGAAAATGCAAAGACATATTTTGACCAAATGGCAAAAGTAATAGATGTAACCAAAGCCGAAGTTGTAAACAATGCTGATTGGTTACATAAAATGAGTTTTACAGAGCTTTTAAAATTATCCGCTCAGGTTACGGTTGCACAAATGATGACAAGAGATGATTTTGCAAAAAGGTATTCTGAAGGAAAGCCGATTTCAATTGTCGAGTTTTTCTATCCGTTAATGCAGGCATATGATTCTGTCGCTATTGATGCTGATATAGAACTTGGCGGAACAGACCAAAGATTCAATACTTTGTTGGGGCGCGATATTCAAACAGCTTATGGTAAAAAATATCCGCAGTTAGTTGTTTTATTACCGTTATTGGAGGGTACTGACGGTGTTGTAAAAATGTCAAAAACATATCCCGAACATTGTATTTCTTTAACCGATAGTGCAAAAGATATGTTTGGAAAATTGATGAGTATTCCTGATAATATGATTACTCGTTATTACAGTTTGTTGACTGATGCAACAAAAGACGAACTTGAAACTTATGACAGGCAAATCGCTGATGGCTCAATTAACCCGAGAAACATAAAGATGAGTTTAGCATACCAAATTACCGAAGAATATCATGGAAAAGCAGGCGCAGATGCAGCTCAAGCTGATTTTATTAATGTTGTTTCAAATAAAGGTATCCCTGATGATATCCAAGAAGTTAAGGTTGAACAAGGTAAAAATATCCTTGATTTATTGACCGAATTGAATTTTGTCGCAAGTCGCGGAGAAGCAAAACGTCTTATTCAGGGCGGCGGTGTGAAAATTGACGGTGAAAAAATTGCAGACATGGCTTATACAATTTCTTTTGATGAAAGTGTAGTATTGCAGGCAGGAAAACGTAAGTTTGCAAAATTGGTAAAATAGTATGTTTAAAACAATCAAACGCGGAATATCAAAAGTTCAAGAAGATATTAAAGTGATATACGATAATGATCCGGCGGCGGATAACATTGCTGAGGTTATTCTGTGTTATCCTGGGTTGCACGCTCTTATTGCATACCGTTTTGCCCACAAACTTTACAAATGGCATATCCCGCTTGTTCCCAGATTAATTTCATACTTAACAAGAATTATAACAGGTATTGAAATTCATCCCGGAGCAACAATCGGCAGGCGCTTTTTTATTGATCACGGTGAAGGTGTTGTAATTGGTGCAACAACTGTTATTGGAGATGATGTTTTAATATACCAGCAGGTGACTTTAGGCGGAACAGGTAAAGGTAAAAATAAAAGACATCCGACGCTCGGGAATAATGTTATTGTGGGCGCAGGCGCAAAAGTTTTGGGCGATATTAATATTGGAAACTTTGTCAGAATTGGGGCAGGTTCTGTGGTGATAGAAGATGTTCCTGAATACTCGACAGTTGTTGGTATTCCGGGACGAATAGTTCATCGTACAATAGTGGACGAGCAGGGCAATCTTATGCACAATAGAATTCCCGACCCTGTTAAATGTGATATCAATAAATTAAAGGCAGAAGTAGAAATACTGAAAGAGAAACTCTCCAATTGTTAATTTATGTAACAAAAAATATGCTTATTGAAATAATCTGAAAGCAAAATTTTTAACATGTATATAGAGAACAATAAGAGAGAAAACTATGACTGTTGAAATTCATGGCAGCAGAAGAACCATAGCGCGTCGCTATGAAATGCATGCCGAACAAAAACGACAACAAGCACTATCATATATGCCACCACCAGGAAGCGGCAGTATATTTCCTGCGCGCGGACCATGTCATCATGACGGATTTGGCATGGGATATGGTTTTGGAATGGGTGGCTTTGGCTGTCCCGGCATGGGGTTTGGTGGTATGCCAAATTGGATGAATCAATTCTTTGTCGGATCTTCCATAGGTCAATCCTTATTCCAAATAGGCAACAAGTTGTTTGGAAAATTTTTCGGATAAGATAATTGTCATTTGTTGACAATAATAATATTTCATGAGATTAATTCAAGGTAAGTTGAAAGACTTATCTTGAATTTTTTATGTTGGAATTTAGACTTATGAAGATATCCGTAATTATACCCGTTTATAATGTTGCAGAGTATTTAACAAAGTGCTTGGATAGCGTTGTTAATCAAACATTGAAAGATATTGAAATAATTTGTGTAAACGATGGTTCTGTTGATAATTCTTTAGAAATTTTAAAGACTTATGCGCAACAGGATAATCGTATTATTATAATTGACAAACAAAATGAAGGAGTAGCAGCCGCAAGAAATGATGCCTTAGATGTTGCTAAAGGTGATTATATAATGTTTTTGGATTCTGATGATTATCTGTCATTGGATGCTTGCGAAATTGCATATAGTAAAATAACAAGTGAAAATGCAGATATCGGTGTATTTTCGCATATTGAACATGAA
>CAMGGL010000040.1 GCA_946055575.1 uncultured Candidatus Melainabacteria bacterium | reverse complement strand
AAGAATTCCTATCTATTATTAAATAATTCAAGAATAGATATAAAAGGTCTGATAAAAGATTATATGACAGACAAACTATCATTGAATGTGACTGCTAATGGCAAACTAAAGACTTACGGAATAGCTGCGGCGCTTCCTGCAGAATTTAGAAAATTGATTTCCTATAAGGGCGAATTGCCGCTTAATGTTTCGGTTTCCGGAAGTTCAAAGGTTCAAAACATCAAAGCTGAAATAGATGCGGATACTGAAAATTATATAACACTTGCAGATATTGATAAATTAAAGGGCGAGAAAACAAAAATTCACGCTAATATGGAACTTATCGGTGATTCTTTAACTTTTTCAAATACGGGAATTTCATCGGATAAGGCTTTAATTGCAAAATTAAGCGGAGATGTTACAAAATTGTATTCTTTGCCAAAGTTGAATTTAAATATTGCCGTTCCAAATGAAATATCTTTTCCGATATGGGGTGTTCCAAATTCAAATATAACGGCAAACGGTTCCGTAACTTTGGCAGGAACTCCGGAAAATCCGCAAATGCGCGGTACTGTCAATCTTGTTGATATTTCAATGAAAGATATTGATTTTGCAATAACCGATTTAGTGGCTGATTTGTCAGGCAGTATCTTAAACGGAAGTGCAACTGCACGTCAGTTCAAATGCGGAGGAATTGTCGCACAAGATTTGGCAGGTAATTTTTCATTGCAAGATTATTCGAAATTTTATCTGAATAGTCTTGTGGCAAATGCTTTTGACGGAAAGATTAAAGGACGTTTGTCCTATGATATAAATACATCAAAAACAGGAGTTGAAATTTCAGGTGAAGATTTGAATTCTACCAAAGCCGTATATGGTGCGGTTGGAATAAAAAATGCACTAACAGGTGTGTTAGGTTTTAATGCGAAACTTGCAATGCAGGGAATTACAGATAAAGATATTATAAATTCAATGCGCGGAAATGTAGATTTTACAGTTAAAGACGGTAGATTTGTAAGTATTGGAAGGCTTGAAAATCTTGTTGCTGCTCAAAATGTTTCATCAAATTCCGTTTTGAAAGCTGCAATTTCTGCGTTAACAACGGCTTCAACTATTCAGGAAGCCGATAAATTTAAGTCTATAACAGGAAATTTGACTTTATCTGACGGTGTTGCAAATTTGGATAAAATTTTGGTATCGGGGCCGTTGATGTCCTATTATGTAACAGGTGTTTATAATATATTACCGAATACCGCAAATTTGATAGTACTCGGGCGTTTAGAGGCTAAGGTTGTTTCGGTATTAGGGGTATTAGGTGAGTTATCTGCGGATAAGTTGCTTTCGTATATTCCAAAATTCGGGGCAATGACCTCAAAAATTTTAAACCAATTAACCTCAGACCCTGCAAATGAAAATACTGCGCTAATTCCGGCCCTAAGTGACGGTAGTACGACATTTAAAGATTTTAAAGTCGTATTTAGCGGTTCTGTTGAAAGTGCGTCTTCGGTAAAAAGTTTTAAATGGCTTTCGGTTTGTGATACTACCAAGATGAATTTGAAAGATGATTTAAAAAACGCAACAGAAGCTGTGAAATCGAATATTAATGCAAAAATAGAAAATGCAAAAACAAATGCTGAGGCTGTAAAAAATAATGTTAATAATATAATCGAAACTCAAAAAAATAAAGCAGCAGAAGCGAAAGCCGATTTTGAACAAACAAAAGCCGATATTCAAAACGCAAAAACAAATGCAAAACAAAACGCAGAAAATTTGAAAAATTTGTTTCAAAATGCGTTAAAGAATTCGCAGAATAAAGTTGAAACGCCTCAACCTGCAACAGAAGAAAATTAGGCTGTGACATCTATATACTTAGCGTCGGATTGCAAAATTTCTCATAATATGGTATAATTAATAGAAACAGGAGGATGAATGAGACGTAAATATAACTTGGATTTCTGGAGTATGTTAAAGACAAGGTCTTTGAGTTCGGAGCAAATGATAAATAAAACATCATCTCCTGTTTCCAAGTTTGCGTTTACGTTGACGGAAGTTTTGCTGGCTGTGGTGATTGTTGGTATTATTGCGGCTCTTGTGCTTCCTGCTCTTGTTACTCATTATCAGGAAAAAGGCTTTGAGCAGGCATATAAGCGAGATGAACAAACTATTCAAAATGCCATAGACGGACTTGCGATAGCTGAAAATAAGGCTACCTTTTTTGAAACAATGATGTATACAACAGAAGCACCTGATAGTTATGCTGACAGTTCGGAATTGTTTTTGAAAAAGTATATGCGAGTTTCAAAACTTTGCGGTGATAACAACGGCGATTGTTTTGCTAAAAAGTATTATAATTATACAAAAGATAATGATAAAGTTGTTTATACCCCTGATTTCAAGGGTTCTTGTGCGGCTTTGAAAAACGGTTCAAGTATTTGTCTTACAACAGAAACAAATCAAGGTCAAATAACAGGTCTGATTGATGTTAACGGAATGAAAGGACCGAATGTATTGGGTAAGGATTTACGCCCTTTAATATTTGGCAAACATTATATAAAACCTCTTTCTAAAAACACATCAGACATCAAAGATACTAATTATTTGGTATCAGTTATAGACCCTGAGCCTGAGCCTGAACCGCCTGAACCGCCTAAACCGCCTGAACCGGAATGTCCTGCAGATTTCTTCAAGTGGGATTTATTTTGTTGTCAGAAAAATTCTTCAACTATAACGGGTTTTCTCCACCCATGCTGTAATTATCCAGAGATAAAAAATTCGAATTCGGTTTGTCAATCTAGAGATATCTACATAAGACCACTAATTTTGGATCTTGAATATCATATAAGTAATAATGATTTTGTAGATCATCATGAGGTTCGTTATTGTGGCTTTAGGCTAGATAAGAATGGGCTCGATCCGAAACCGAAGGTTCCTGCAAAAATTAAAGGTACGGCTCAAAGATATAAAGACAGTAGTGGCTACGATCGTACAATTACGTTAGATTGCCCTTATAATACATTCAAATCATCTAATAGCTGTAATCCAGTGAAAACCAAATATTTAGCAATGCATAAATTAAATCATAATAATTGGGTATTTGCTGATAATGGTTCAGATACGTATGAAAATAAAATACAAGGCTATGTTTTTCATCTGTTACCACCGTTTATACAGGAAAAGGATTATAGTATCAATGCTTATTATAACCGTTGCGACTACCATTTCCCTGAACTCTCAGGAAGTAGTTTAGAGCCTTAGGAATACCTAAATGTCATATCTATTAGAAGATGTTTTACTTGATTAGGTTTTTGTAATGTTGATTATAAAAATCTCCAAACCTATCATTAAGTATTGCCTGCCTACAGCTTTTTGCAAAATCAATCAGGAATTTAATATTATGGATTGATAAAAGGGTAGACGCCGTTGATTCTTGACATTTCCAAAGATGTCTTATATATGCGCGTGAGTGGTTTCTGCACGCATAACAATCACACCCTTCAACCAAAGGCAGAGCATCATCTTTAAATTTTTCGTTTTTGATATTTGCTTTGCCGTTCCAAGTAAAGAAAGAGCCGTGTCTGGCATTTCTTGTCGGTAAAACACAATCAAACATATCAACGCCGAATTTTATTCCGTTTAATAAGTCCTCAGGTGTTCCTACACCCATAAGGTAACGAGGTTTGTATTTAGGTAATAACGGAGCTGTAAGTTCCGTGAAATGATTTTTTATGTCTGTCGGTTCTCCGACTGAAACTCCGCCAATAGCGTATCCGACCGCATCAAAAGTTGAAATAATTTTAGCACTTTCTTGTCTTAAATCGTCAAAAAATGCTCCTTGTACAATCGGAAACAGGGCTTGTTTAGGGTTTGTTTTAGCTTTAAAACATCTCTCAAGCCAACGGTGAGTTCGCTCCATTGCGGCTTTTGCAGTTTCATAATCGCAAGGATACGGTGCACATTCATCAAATGCCATCATTATATCTGCGCCAATGTCTTGCTGAATTTCCATAGAAACTTCCGGTGATATAAAGTGTTTTGTTCCGTCTTTTGGATCTCTAAATTCAACACCGTCTTCTGTGATTTTTCTTAAATGCGCAAGTGAAAATACTTGAAATCCGCCGGAGTCTGTCAAAACCGGCTTATCCCAGTTCATCCAGCCGTGTATTCCGCCAAAACTGCGAATTCTTTTTGTGCCTGCTCTGAGGTAAAGATGATAAGAATTTGCAAGTATAATTTGCGCTCCTGTATCTTTTATTTGGTCACAAGTTAATGATTTTACTGCCGAATTTGTTCCAACAGGCATAAATATCGGGGTTTCAATTTTCCCGTGCGGGGTTGTTAGAATTCCTGCTCGAGCTCCTGTTTGAGCATCTTCGTGTATTAGTTCATAATTAAAATAATCTTTTTCGTTCATAGGTTTATTATAACCGAAAGACAATATTTTTGTAACTTTTGTATATCTTGATGAAAATTTTTGTTAATGTAATATTAAGAAATTTTTAAACTACTGGCAAAAAATATTTTTCTTGTGTATTATATTATTCATATCTCACAATACATGGAATAAATATGCAATTACTAATTGGAAAAGAATTAAGTACGAATGATAAAATCTATAAACCGGATTTTAATTCTAAGTCAGGACGTGAATTGTTAGCGTTTTACCTCCAGACGAAATTTAAACAGATTTTTTTGTTTGATAAAAAACAGCCAACCCCGATAATCAATAATATCAATCCTGATTTTATTGACAAGTTTTCCCGCAGGTTAATTAACAAGCCTACGAAACGCTTGCTAATCGGCGTTACGGGTGAATCTGCTTCGGGTAAATCTACAATTTGTCATGAAATAAAAAATGTAATAGAACAATTGTCAATGCCTGTTACTGTTTTGAGTACCGATAATTATTTTAATGATATTTCAACTCTAATCAATAAATACGGAACTTTTGACAACTTAAGAGATAACGGCTATGACGTAGATGCTCCTACAAGTTTTCAATTGGATATTTTGCGTTCTGATTTGGAAGATTTGTCTGATGGTTTGGATATAAAAGCTCCAATGTATCTTCCAAATGGTACAGGCGTTTCCGTTCCGAAAGCAATAGATGTTCCTTCACGTAAAATTATCGTTGTTGAAGGTATTGCTACAATGTATGATACTGTTAAAGATGAATTTGATATAAAAATTTATGTTGAAACAGAAAATGAGCTAAGAAAAAGTCGGTTTTTAACTCGTGCCGTAGAAGAACGTAATCAAAGTGAAGAAAATGCGCAAAAACATTGGAATTATATTGCCAGCGCCGGAGAAAAGTATGTAAAACCGTTCAGAAAAGAAGCAGATTTGGTAATTAACGGTAACTCCGATTTGAAATATTTTGCACAAATGCTTGAATATATTTATGAAATAACTAACAATTACGCTGTTTAATAAGTAAAAATAATAAAAAATAAACATCCTTTATCAAAGGATGTTTATTTTTTGTTTGAAATATTTTATCAAAACTACGCTTCAGCAGGAGCTTCTTCTGCACTTGCTGCAGCTTCGGCTTCAGCAGCCGCCTTAGCAGCTTCTTCTTCAGCTTGTTTTTTAGCTAATGCTTTTTTAGATAATTTAACTGTTTCTTTTTTTACATAGTTTAAAGAACCGTCATCATTACAGTTTTTAATCAAGTAAGCAACTGTTTCAGTAGGTTGAGCACCTTTAGAAACCCAATCTAATGCTGCAACTTTATCCAATTTCATTTCTTTAGTTTTTGGGTTGTAGTGACCTAATTCTTGAATTGGTCTACCTTCTCTTTTTGTTGTTGAATTGATAACAATGATTCTGTATGTAGGGTTTTTCTTAGCACCCAATCTTTTTAATCTGATTTTTAACATTTTTAATTTTCCTTCTTTTTACTTGTGTTCTTGCAGTAAATCAACCGCCGCTTGTCAATTTACCTGAATACGAATTCAGAGGAATCATCCGTACCTGCTTGCATTTAATCATAAATATATTTTGCTTGCAAGTGTTTGTTAAAAATACTTAAATCTCAACGCTTTTATATTGCTAATCCTTTTGTATGAGTTGATTTTATTCTTTTTTGAGGTAAAATTTATCACAGATACATGTACGAAAGAAAAAAGGATATTAAAATGAAATCAACATTAACAAACGTAAAAGACAATCTGGTAAGTATTACAATGACTATACCTGCATCAGAAGCTGCAAATGCTTATAATAATGCAGTAGTGCGTATTGCACAACATATCAATATTGACGGATTTAGAAAAGGTAAAGCTCCTAAAACTGTTGTAGAAAGACATGTAGGGGTTGACAGAATTCAGCAGGAAGCTTTGGAAATTCTTTTACCTAAATACTTAGGGCAGGCAATTTATGACAATAAATTGGATACTATTACTCAGCCTGCAATCACTTCTTATAAATTTGAAACAGGTAAAGATGTTGAGGTAACTTTTGAAGTTGAAACAAGACCTGAAGTTACATTAGGCTCTTATAAAGGTTTAGATGTGAAAGTAGAAATTCCTTCAACTGAAGATGGTGCATTTGACAAGGCTTTAGATGCATTCTTAACCCAACATTCTTCTATGGAATTGGTTTTGGACAGACCTTCATGCGAAACTGATACAGTTGTTTTTGATTTTGAAGGAAAATGCAACGGTGAATTAATTCAAGGCGGTTCAGCAAAAGGTTATGCGCTGGATTTGGCACATTCTAATTTTATTCCGGGATTTGCTGAGCAGTTGGTTGGGCACAATATCAATGAAGAATTTGATATTAACGTAACCTTCCCTGAAGAATATCATGATGAAAAATTGAAAGGACAACCGGCTGTTTTCTCAATAAAAATGAAAGAAATTAAGAAAAGAGTGTTGCCTGAATTGACTGATGAGTTTGTTCAAAAATCAAGCAAATTCCAAACTGTTGATGAATTGAAAGCGGATATACAATCTTACATTGATAGTCAAAGAGAATCAATTAAAAAAGTTAATGCGGAAAATTCCGTGTTTAAATCTGTAATTGAATCATCTTCTGTTGAAATTCCTCAAGGTATGATTGATAGAGAGGTTCAGTCTTTGAAAGCAGACTATCGCCAAAGATTGTCATATCAAGGAATTGATTGGGATAATTTTGTAAAATCTCAAGGTAGTGAAGAAGAATTTAACGCTACATTAGTTGAAGATGCTAAAAACAGAATAAAAAATACTTTAATTATTGATAAGATTTCAAGAGAAATTGATGTAAAAGTTGAACAAGCTGATTTTCAATCAAAGATTTCTCAAATGTCAGGTGCTTACGGTGTAAATCCGCAAGATTTGTTAAAACAATTCGGACAAAACCCTGACTTCTTATCAACTATATCTCAACAAATTGTCAATGACAAAGTTAGAGAATATTTGGTTTCTAATAATAACATTGAATATGTCGAAGTAAAATCCGACAAACAAACGGTTGAAGCATAGAAAAAAGTAGTTATAATATAAAAATAAGAAAGGGAATTAAATCATGAGTTTTGTACCTGTAGTAGTTGAACAGTCAAGCAGAGGCGAAAGATCATTTGATATCTTTTCAAGATTGTTAAGAGAAAGAATTATCTTTTTGGGAACTGCTATTGACGATATGGTAGCTAACCTTGTTGTAGCTCAGTTATTATTGCTTGATAGTGAAAATCCTGAAAAAGATATTATGTTATATATCAATTCGCCGGGAGGTAGTGTAACTGCAGGGTTCGCAATTTATGATACAATGCAGCATATCAGAGCAGACGTTTCTACGATTTGTTTGGGTCAGGCTGCATCAATGGGTGCATTCTTATTGTCTTCCGGTACAAAAGGTAAGAGAATGGCGTTACCTCATTCCAGAGTTCTTATTCACCAACCTTTGGGTGGTGCTCAAGGTCAGGCTACTGATATTGAAATTCAAGCTGCCGAAATTATCAGAATTAAAAAATCTTTGAATGAAATTTTGGCTTCAAATACGGGTCAATCAATCAAAAAGATTGAAAAAGATACTGACAGAGATTATATTATGACACCTCAAGAGGCTTTGGAATATGGTATGATTGACAAAGTTATCTCAAGAGATATCGTAAAATAATTTTATAAAAGGTTCTGAGGCTGAAACAGATGAGGTTCTTCGCATACGCTCAGAATGGTATATTAAAGTCGAGGAATCTCACAATTAGATATGGTGATATCAAATGCCAAAAAACGATGATAAGTTAAAATGTTCATTTTGCGGAAAAACTCAAGATCAGGTTAAAAAGTTGATAGCAGGTCCTGAGGTTTATATCTGTGACGAATGTGTTGAACTTTGCAACGAGATATTAGATGAGGAATTTTTCGAAGGTAAAGAAAAAGAAGCCGGCGCAGAGGGTGCTGCTCCTGAAAAGTCTGAAAAACCAATACCAAAACCTCATGAGATAAAAGAATATTTAGATCAGTACATTGTCGGACAAGATGATGCTAAAAAAGTGTTGTCAGTTGCAGTATACAATCACTACAAACGATTAAAACATAACAAAGAAACGGATAAGGACTCTGTAGAAATCCAAAAGTCAAATATTCTTTTAGTCGGTCCGACAGGTTCAGGAAAGACACTTTTGGCGCAAACATTGGCAAAAATGCTTGATGTTCCGTTTGCGGTTGCTGATGCTACAACTTTAACTGAGGCAGGTTACGTTGGTGATGATGTCGAGAATATTTTGTTGCGTTTGTACCAGAATGCAGAGTTTGATTCTGCAAAAGCTGAGCGTGGTATTATCTATATTGATGAAATTGATAAAATTTCAAGAAAATCAGAAAATACCTCAATAACAAGAGATGTTTCGGGTGAAGGTGTTCAACAAGCACTTCTGAAAATGATTGAAGGTACTGTTGCTCATGTTCCTCCGCAAGGTGGCAGAAAACATCCTCATCAGGAGTTTATTGAAATTGACACAAGCAATATTTTGTTTATTGTAGGTGGTGCGTTTGTAGGCTTGGAAAAAATTGTTGACGCAAGAGCAGGTGAAGGTAATTCTGTCGGATTTGGTGCGAAAGCTCCAATGTCGCAAGCTGAAAAGGAAGCAAATGCAGTAAGGTTATTGAAAAAATTACAACCTGAAGACTTGTTAAAATTTGGTTTAATCCCTGAATTTATAGGTCGTGTACCTGTTTATGCAGTATTAGATCAATTAAACGAAAAAACATTGAAGATGATTTTAACAGAGCCTAAGAATGCCGTTCTGAAACAGTATCAGGCATTGTTAAAGATGGATGGTGTTGATTTGGAATTTGAGCCTGATGCGGTTGAACTTATCGCTAAAGAAGCGATTAAGCGTAAAACCGGCGCTCGTGCGTTGCGCTCAATTGTCGAAGAAATTATGCTTGATGTTATGTATGACGTTCCGACAAAGGAAAATATAGATAAATTTGTTGTAACGTCAGATATGGTTAGAAACCGTAAGAATGCAGAAATTGTTCAGCTTCCGACAAAATCGGATAAGGAAAAGGAGATTATAGCGTAATTTGATAATAATAATTTAAAAAGGATTGGTTGAGATAATGCAGCCAGTCCTTTTTTTGAGGGTAAAGTGTGCATATACTTCGAGCAGGATACAAAAAGTCAATCAAAGCTGTCACCCATAAGATACCGAGCATTGGATGAAAGCGTAAGCGATATTGGATTAACGCGAGGCACGTTTCAGGGTCTTAAAGTTGTGACATACTTGCGAGATTTCAAACAGATCCTGAACAAAACAAAATCTATGCAGCTTCGCCGCTTGATTTTCAGTTTTTTCAGGCTCACAGACGTGCTAAGGGTTTTTTAATTTCCCTCTCCTATCTTAGGGGAGGGTAGAATTTTATATTTATACCACTCTCAACTTATTCAAGTAAAATACTTTGCAAAAGCTCTTTTTTATGCGAAAATGTGAAAAAGGGAGAATTATGTATGGGAAAGTCTAAGACTTTAATTTTGATAGATGGTCATGCTCTAGCGTTTCGTCAGTATTATGCTCTTGAACGTACAAATATGAAAACAAAAGACGGAACTCCAACTTGGGCTGTATATGGCTTTTTTAAGGCTATTTTTGACCTGCTAAAAAATGACAACTTACATCCGGATGCAATAGGTGTAGCCTTTGATGTTTCTCATCAAACTTTTAGAACCGAAAAATATGAAGAATATAAAGCAAATAGAGTTGCGATGCCTGATCCTATGCGTATACAAATGGGACTGATATATGAGGGATTGAAAGCCTTTAATATTCCTATTTATACCAAAGAGGGCTTTGAGGCGGATGATGTCATCGGGACTATATCTCGCAGAGCGTGCGAATTAGGTCATAATGTTTATATTTTAACAGGCGATCAGGACTCTTTTCAGTTAATACGTGAGAACGGTTGTATAAAAGTTATAATTCCGTCAAAAGGTGATTTGATTGAATATGATTGGAATAGAGTTTATGATAAATTAGGCGTTTACCCAAATCAAATTATTGATTATAAAGCTTTGCGCGGAGATACTTCGGATAATATTCCCGGAATAAGAGGCATTGGAGAAAAAACTGCGGTTAAACTTTTGAGTGAGTTTAAGACTGTTGATAATGTTTTGGCAAATATTGATAATGTTTCAGGAAAATCTGTAAAGGAAAAACTCCAAAATGGCATCGAAGATGCAAAATTAAGTAAATACCTTGCAACAATAGTTCAGGATGTTGAAGTTCAGTTTGATTTTGACAAAACAGAAATTGTTTTGCCTGATATTACAGATGTGACGGATTTTTTACGCTCAATGCAATTTTATTCTTTTTTGAAAAATATTGAGCAAATTTTGAAATTGTTTGATAAGAATATAAGTATCGGTGAAATATCTAATGTGCTGGCAGCTCAGGAAATTTCTGCACCTCAAGCTGATAATAAAGCCCCGACAAATGGGCAGCTTGGCTTGTTCTCTCAAGGATTAGAAGCAGATAAAAACGAAAATATAACTTATGATTCAACTTTGGTGACTGATACTAAGGATTTTGAAGATTTGCTCCAAAAATTAAAAACGGCTAAAGTTCTTGCCGTGAAACTTTTTGCGGATGTAGAAAATGCAATAAATTCAAAAATCTATGGGATTGCTTTAGGGCTAAATACTAAATTCGATTTTGTGGATAAATTATCATTGAATAATGAAGAAACCATTTCCGAAACATATTATATTCCGGTTGCTCATAATATTGAAAAACAACTTGATAAAAATTTTGTTTTTAACGAATTAAAACCTATATTGGAAAATCCTCAAATAAAAAAAATAACGCATGATGTTAAACAGGAATTTTGTATTTTAAAAAATGTTGGTGTAAGTTTGTCGGGTGTGGTTTTTGATACTATGCTTGCAAGTTATATAAAACATTCAAATGCTAATTCTTCAGATGACATTAAATGCATGGAGCAAATTAATCATATTTTGCCGACTATCGTAACAACAACAAAAAAATCATCATTAGCAGAAAATGATATTTTGAACATTAATAATTACGTAGCTGATGTAATTTCCAGTTTGTTCAACTTGACGTCTTTTTGGATAAATTCTTTGACCGAAAGAGAATATTCTATATTGACTGATATAGAAATTCCGTTAGCTTATGTTTTAGCCGATATGGAATATGTCGGAGTTTGTGTGGATACAAGCTATCTGAAAACTTTGACAATAGAAATGGATAAAAAATTGTCTTCTATTGAAGGTAGAATTTATGAAATTGCAGGCGAAGGATTTAATATAAATTCTCCAAAACAGGTAGCGCATATTTTGTTCGACAAACTACAGTTAAAGACTTCAAAAAAACGTGGTAAGTCTAAGAATTCTACTAACGCAGATATTTTAAATTCCTTAGCTGAAGATTATGAAATTGCAGGTTTAATACTAGAATACAGAAAATACGCCAAATTAAAATCAACGTATACAGAGGCACTTCCAGCATTGATTGACAAATTTGATGGTCGTATTCATACAACATACAATCAAACGGTAACCACAACCGGCAGATTATCATCTTCAAATCCGAATTTGCAAAATATTCCGATTAGAACCGAAGACGGTAGTAAAATTCGACAGGCGTTTGTGCCCCAAGATAGAGAAAACGGCTTGATTTTGTCTGCTGATTATTCGCAGATAGAGTTAAGGCTGCTTGCTCACGTCTCTGAGGATATAAACTTAATTAACGCTTTTCGTTCAGGGATTGATGTCCATACATTAACGGCATCAAAAGTTTTTGATGTCCCGATGAATGAGGTTACTAAGGAAATGCGTTATAAAGCAAAGGCAGTAAATTTTGGAATTGTATACGGACAAAGTAAGTATGGTTTAGCAAAATCACTTCATATTTCGGCTGCTGAAGCTGAAAGTTTTATGGAAAAATATTTTGAAACCTATTCGGGTATAAGAGATTACATGCAAAATATGGTTAATCTGGTAGAACAACAGGGTTATATTGAAACTATATTCGGTCGCAGAAGATATTTAGAAAATGAGATAAATAGTCCGAATGTTATGATAAGAGAGTTTGCAAAACGTGCTGCAATCAATCATCCTATGCAGGGATCTGCGTCAGATTTGATAAAATTAGCAATGATTGATTTTGCCAAATCCCTGAAAGAAAATAATTTAAAATCAAAACTTATTATTCAGGTGCATGATGAGTTGGTTGTTGAACTTTATAAAGATGAACTTGATAAGGTAAGAGAGTTGATTATAAAATCAATGGAATTAAATCAACCGTTGAAAGTTCCTCTTGTGGTAGATATTAATGTAGGTGACTCATGGAAA
>CAMGGL010000039.1 GCA_946055575.1 uncultured Candidatus Melainabacteria bacterium | reverse complement strand
GTATTTTTGTTATATAAAATTGCTATATCTTTGATTTCAATCGTAACATTTTGTTACATACTGAAAAACTCCAATTGTTGAATTATAATTGGATTGGTAATAAATAAAAGGATTAAAAAATGAATATACTTATATCAAACGATGACGGAATTGCAGCTAACGGAATAAGGGCATTAACGGAAGAATTATCCAAAAAGCATAATGTTTACGTTATAGCTCCCGATAGAGAACGTAGCGCCGCAGGTCATTCCCTAACATTACACACACCGCTGAGAGTTGAAGAATTAGATGAGGGTAAAAACGGGGCAAAACGCACTTGGGTGACCACAGGAACTCCCGGTGACTGCGTAAAGATAGGAATTAACGCTATTTTGTCAAAAGAAGAACAACCGGATTTTGTTATTTCCGGAATTAATCACGGTCCGAATTTGGGAGCTGATATTTTATACTCAGGAACAGTAAGTTGTGCTATGGAAGGCGCAATGCTTGGAGTTCCCAGCATCGCACTATCATTAGCTTCAATGACAGCAGATTACGAAGACTTTAAATTTAGCGCAAGATTTACATGTTCTCTGCTTGAAAAATTAAAGAATTTCCAATTTCCCAAAAAATGTATTCTTAACGTAAATGTACCAAAACTGGACACTGAAGACATTGCAGGAGTAGCAATAACAGAACTTGGACGAAAAATGTTTACGGATGCCTACGAAAAAAGAGTTGACCCGAGAGGAAAAGTCTACTACTGGATGGCAGGCGAATTAATAAACGAGCCTGATGACGCTCCTACAGATATTGCAGCTGTTCGCAATAACAAAATTTCAATAACTCCAGTTACTTACGAAATGACAAGAACAAAAACAATGGCAACTTTGGATAAACTTCTTTGCGGCGCAGGTTCTTGTGACTGGTATTAAATTTTAGTTTGAAAAATTTAAGATTAAAGGACGCGTAAATTCTTGCAATAAATCAACATTTTGCGCGTCTTTTTTAAAGGATAACCGTTTTATTTTAAAATTAGTAACCAAAATACTTGAAGATACACAAGACACAATATAATCATCATCCAAAACGGTTGAAAACAGAGAAGTTATATCCCTTCCCAGTTTTATTTCAGCTTCTCTTACAGTCCAAAACTTATAAAAATATTCTCTTGTCGGATTTTTCTCATTACTGTTGCATCGTTTTAAAATCTTTTCAAAATTTCTTGGGCGCATATATTCAACATCTACACCTATTTCAGAATTATTAAATGCAACAAGAACTATATTTTTTGAATGGGATATACTAAAATGTAAGCCTTTTAATACAAATTCAGGTTTATCACCGTGCAAAACAATATCGGTATTTGAACGACCATAAATATTTTTTGCAACAAATTTAGTTAAGAATAATCCGCATAAATGTTCCAAATATTTTTCGTTACAAAGATAACTTCTGCCATCTGAAAATCTTTTAAGAGTTTCGATGTCAATTGAGTTTAAAAATTCATCTTTACGTAAATAAAAAATTTCCATATATCAATTTCCTATAAAATAACCGAATCAATAAGCGGTTTGACTGCTTCAACGGCATCTGTCAAAATTCTTGGATTTGTCCAGAAATCAGGTCTTTGAATGTAGCGTTTTACGATTTTTCTTGCAAAAGAACCAACCGCAACACCACAATAGCGAATATCACACATTTTTGCAAGTTCTGTTGTTTTTGTATTTGTACCACCGGATAGCATCAAATAAACCGGCAATTTAGAGTTTTGGATAATTTCTGCAGTTGCTACTGCTTGCAATGTTGTTTTATAATTATCCTCTCCGCCGCTCATCGGGAAGCCGTCAGCCTGAACAATCGTCGTATAAGGTTTACGATTTTCGGTCATTTTTTTTATCCGCTCGACTATTGCTTCGTCGCTAAGTTTGCCTCTAGAGGTGCAAATACTCAATATACCCTCATAGTTATCATTAATATATTTCCATTTGGCTTCGATTTCATCCTCATCATTACCCATAGCATGAAATTCAATACAATCAATACCTTTTTCAACAATAGCAGGCAACACTTCATCTAAGTTTTTTTCTTCCGAAACATAAGATATTGCAGCACGAGAACATACTTTCCAGCATTTTCCACAACCAATACACTTATATTTCTTCACTTTTGCATAATGTATTGCACCCTGAGGACATACCCCCTCGCATGAACCGCAATTCACACACCGATTATAATCAATAACCGCCTTATTTACATGAGGATCATTTTTTATCCCTACACTTATGCAAAGATAAGCATCATAAACTCTTGCCATATCTAAAGCATCTCTAGCTGCAGCTATGACATCCTCATTAGCCGACAAATCAAAAAATCGACAACCTGCAGACGCATATACATATACAAGTTTTTTTATTTCTTCTATATCTTCATTACCCGCACCACAAACAAGTTTAAAGCAATGATTGGTATCCAATAACTCTTTTAACATTATTTCACCATATAATTATAAATTATTTCAGAAGCATGCACTATATAATCTTTGCCCGCAGCAGCATTATGCGGACGATTAACCATAATAACGACAATATACTTTTTCCCGTTAGGTGTAATAACAATACCTGCATCTCCAAGCATTTTACCGATATCACCGGTTTTATGAAGAAATACCGCACCGGCACCTAAACCTGCCTGAATTAATCTGTTATTGTGAACATGCCCCATATAATCAAGAATTTTTAATCTTGAAGACTCAGACAACAGATTTGTATTCTCATCAATATTATAAAGCATTTGAGCCATATCACGCGCAGTCGTATGATTATTGCCTTTATAATCAGGCAACCATGTTTGCAACCCTGTTCCTTTCAAGCCCCAAGAGCGAATTTCAGAATTTACAGCATCCATAGATCCTACTTTTGCGATTAACATATTTGTTGCAGAATTATCGGAATCAGTAATCATGTGTCTTGCAAGATAATCAATAGAATAATTACTATCTGCAGCTTTAAATTGCATACCTCCGGAGCCTTCTGTTCTGTAATACTCAGTTAATGGCATTGTATCATCTAAAGAGAATTGTCCGGCATCAATTGCTCTGAAAACATGTATCAACACAGGAACCTTAATAATACTTGCTGTAGAATAAACTTTAGAAGCCTGAATATCAGCATAATTTCCCGTTTCGTAATCCCAAACGTAAACCGACGGTTCTACCGTAGGATAAAGCTCCGCCAAATTTTCTAACTGTGTTTGCAATACAGGCATGTTAACATTTTCTGTCAGAGGTAACATTTTTGCTTTTTTAACATTTGCCGAATAACTAAAATACCGATTTCCCAGATTCCAAGAATTAACAAGATATTTACTTGTCGGAAATGCCAATTCATGCATATCAGTCTTGATATTTTGATATGGAGTCGGTGTAAAAATCTCTTTTGTAATATGGTTAAATCCAAAAGGAAGCACACAAAAAGACAAGAACATAAAAAACAACCCGGAAATAAGTACAGCTAAAGGTTTCTTTTTCTTTCTTCTTACGGATTTTTGTCGAGTGTTTGTTTTTTTATATCTTAAATCAGCATAAGATTTATAAGAATATACTGAAGATTCGCGACAATCAGAACTGTATCCGTAATCGTATTCTCTTGCTATTTTCGGCATTAAACCAACTTCCTCCCAAAACTTATCTTAAGTTTACACTAAGTAACTGCGATAAGGCAAGTTATTTACATAAAAGTTTTACATACTTACTTGAATTATTAAAAAAAAATAAATTTCCCTTGTTAATTTAAGTTGATATCTTATAATAGATATATATGATTTTATGAAGGGAAATGTTTATGAGTAAAGAAAATTCAAACCCGTTTAAGAACGAGGATATTGTAAAAGAAGAAACAAAGGCTGAAGAAACAAATCAAGAAGAAATCGCCAAAGATGAAGTTTCAACAGAGCAAGAACAACTCGTTAACAACGAAGAAAAAGATAAACTAAAAGAAGAATACGATAAACTTAATCAACAATATATAAGACTTGCCGCAGATTTTGACAATTACAGAAAACGTCAGGAATCAGAACGGGAAAATCTTATTAAATTCGGAACTGAGAATGCTCTGACAAAGTTGCTTGAAGTTCTTGATAATTTTGAACGAGGACAAAAGACTTTAGAAGGTGTTGAAGATTGTGAAAAGGTTAAAGAAAGTTTCAACCTTGTCCACAAGCAGGTTTTTGACATCTTATCAAAACTGGGATTAGAAGAAATAAAAGCTGTCGGAGAGGAATTTGACCCGAATTTTCACGAAGCGGTTATGCAAACGCCTACTGATGAGCATCCTGAACATACAGTTATTGCAGAATTGCAAAAGGGCTATAAGTTAGGTGATAAAGTTTTAAGACCGACTCTTGTCAATGTGGCAACAGCAGGTTAAAATATAGATACAGACCTTGAGGATTAATAGGAAGTAGAAATAAAAAATGGCAGATTACTATGAAATATTGGGAGTATCAAAAGATGCTTCAAAAGACGAAATAAAATCGGCTTTCAGAAAGAAAGCCAGAGAATTACACCCCGATGTAAACAAAGCCCCTGACGCGGAAGAAAAGTTTAAAGAACTTGGCAAAGCTTACGAAACGCTATCTGATGATAACAAGCGCGCAACCTACGACAGATACGGAGAAGACGGACTAAAAAATGCAGGATTTGATACAAACGGGCCGTTTGCAGGCGGATTTGGCGATTTGAACGACATTTTTGAAAGTTTTTTCGGCGGATTTGGCGGATTTGGGGGATTTGGCGGCAGACCTGATCCTAACGCTCCGCAAAGAGGGGATGACTTAAGATATGACATCAAAATAAAATTTGAAGAAGCAGCCTTCGGAATTGAAAAAGAAATTCGATTTGAACACTTGGAAACATGTCCAGACTGCAACGGCAGCGGAGCAGAAAAAGGCACTCAGAAAAAGACTTGCCCTCAGTGTAACGGCTCAGGACAAGTTCAGCATGTGACAAGAACACCTTTAGGAAATTTTGCTCAAGTTACAACCTGCCCACACTGTCACGGTACGGGGCAAGTCATTGACAAGCCGTGTAAAACTTGTCAGGGCGCAGGACAAATAAGTCGTGAAAAAAGAATTGAAATAAAAATTCCTGCCGGAGTTGACAACATGTCAAAAATCAGAGTATCAGGCGGAGGCGATTGCGGAATAAACGGCGGTCCAAACGGAGATTTATTTGTAGTTGTTCATGTTGAATCTTCTGATTATTACAAACGCGACGGAATTAACGTATTTACGGAACTGGAAATCACACCGGACCAAGCCGTTTTGGGTGATGAAATTTTAATCAAAACACTTGACGGAGAAAAATCGGTACAAATTCCTGCAGGTATTCAATACGGAAGTTATGTTAAAATAAAAGGCGCCGGAGTTCCGGTTATCTCAAGACCTTCTCAACGCGGTGACCATGTAGTTATTGTAAAAATAAAAATACCTACAAAGCTGACAGAAGAAGAAAAAAATCTTTATTCAAGGTTGTATCAAATTCACGGCGGCAAAAAACCGCAAAAATCAATTATGTCAAAAGTTAAGGGAGTATTTAAGTAGTATGCAGAAATTATTATCAGCACTCGGTTTAAGTTTATTGCTATCATGTTCGGCAATGGCAACACAAGTTCCGCAGGAAGTCCAAGATTTTATAAACAAAGATTTTCCAAACACAAACTTTAGATTTGACGGAGCTATTGTTTTACCTGACAATACAATGTACTTACCGGTATTTCCGGCGAAAACCGACAAACTTGATAATTTAAGCATCAAATCGGTCTACCCGCTAAATACCACAATGAAACAAAAACCTGATTTAATGATATTGAACAACAACTTTGTATTGCTCAAGGTTATAAACACGAACGGTAAAAAGACCGTCATAAATCTAAAAGAGGTGCCGGAGGAATTGCAATCCGCGCTGTTGCCTCAAGATATATTACTCCCGAAAGGTTTGGTTCTGCCGGAAAACTTGAAAGGAATAATCGGAGATATTGATGTTTCGGTAACTCAAGATACGGGTTTAAAAATCAATAACACCCGAAAGAAAGCCCAAAAATCGACAACTCCTGTTGAACCGCTTGAAAATAAAACTTTTTATGTGTCATCGGGAGTAAATAAAAACATTCAGGTAATACAATCAAATTCAAGAGTTCCAGAATATTCATTGCAGCAAAAAGCCGTAATTAACGATATTAAAGCGTACAACAACGAATTTTTGTTAGTAACTTATTTTGACACTAAAGTAATGAATATAATTTCCTTGATGGATGAAAAAGTTATAAAAGAAGTCAATTTCGAGACTTGTCCGGAGCAAATAATTATTGATAACGATAAAAAACTCGCATATATCACATCAAGCTCAAATTCAAGCGTTTACGTATTCAGCTTAGAAACAATGACGCTAAAACGTCAATTAAAAATTAACGGACTATGTGAAAAATTCACATTATCAGAAGACGGAACAAAATTATTTTACGTAGACAGAAACACCGATAACATTTGGGCAATAGAACTTGATAACAACTATTATCTAAAAAACATAGGAAGCTTCCCGAATGTAGCAAAAATTGCGTACGTAAACGGTGAAATTTATATAATTAGCCGTACAAAAAACAGAGTTGCAATTGTTGATTATGATACAATTGGTTTGATTTCTGAACTGGAAGTATGTGAAAAACCTGTTGACTTGTTCGCAAAAAACAACGATTTATACATTTTAGGCGCTCAAGATAATATTGTCGAAGTTTTGGACACCTCAGAAGATTTAATTACTGATAAACTGTTTTTAAATACAAACGCATTTGCAACAAATATCACACCGATTGATAACAGCAATTTAATTATGATAACAAACGCACTATCAGGTTTGTATTCGGTAGTCGACACCGAAACAAAGGAAGTCGTAAAAACAAGCCCGATAGACGTACCGGTTAGAGCAATAGTCGTAACAAATAAGGTAAAAACAATAAAATAATGATAGAAAATTTCGATAACAAAACACAAGAAGTATTACTTAGTCTGGAAAAAACACAAAAAGAATTTTGGAACATCTCCAGAGTTACTGCCGAGTTTTTGTACAATTTAATAGTTGATTCAAAATCTCAAAGCGTAATAGAAGTAGGCACCTCTAACGGATATTCCGGAATTTGGATTGCCAAAGCCTTAAAAAAGACCGGCGGTAGACTTACGACCATTGAATTTTATGACAAAAGGCTGGATATAGCCAAAGAGAATTTTAAAATTTGCCAAGTTGACGATATTATTGAAACAAAAAAAGGCGACGCCGCAACTATTTTAGAATATTTACCGGAGGATTATAAAGTTGATTTTGCATTTATTGATGCAAACAAAGCTCAATATATCAGATTTTTTAGATTGATAGAACCACATTTGAAAATCGGAGGTTTTATCGCTTGCGATAATGTTATTTCACATGCGGCGAAAGTTCAAACTTTTTTGGACGATATTAACGCCGATGACAAATACGAAAATGTTATCTTACCGCTTCCGGCAGGTTTATCGCTGGCAAAGAGATTAAAGTAAAACAAAGGAGAAAGTTATGAGTGAAGATTGCATCTTTTGTAAGATTATAAGAGGGGATTTCGGAACAGAATTTGTTATGGAAACAGAGAATACAGTTGTTTTCAATGACATAAACCCTAAAGCGCCGATACACATGCTGGTTTGTCCCAAAAAACACATTGCATCATTAAACGAATTGGAAGATAAAACTTTAATGGCGGAGCTTTTACAAACAGTCAAAGATGCTGCCAAAAAAGTCGGCTTAAAATCATATAAAACATTGATTAACACGGGTAAAGAAGCAGGTCAGGAGGTTTTTCACCTGCATTTGCACGTAATGGGAGAAAAAGTTTAGGCTGAAATTTTATTATAAGTCCATTTTAATTGTAAACTTTTGTTACAAAAAACATTCAAATATTTAAAGTTTTCAAACAAAAATGCCGTAGTAGTAAATGAATAAAGTTACGAGCAAAAATACAACGAAAGGAAAAAAATGGGCTTAGCTGCATCACAAGCTAGATTACTAACAATAACAGCCAGAAAAGCTGACTGTGAGTTTCAGTCTATGAATTTGTCGCACCAAAAGATTGCGCTTGCTCGTGACATGGAAAAGATTTCACAAGAATATCAAGAAGCTCTTAATACGACAAAACTTGTATATGACTATTACGGATCAGGAACAAGTGATATGGCATTGACCTATGATTTGTTAATGAGCCCGTCGGTTTATAATGATTACTATCCGAAATTAGTTACGGATTCCAAAAACCGAGTAATGTTAAATTCCGCATACGCAGCCGCAGCAAGAGCAGCGGGCATTCCTGCGGAAGGCTTATTAGGAACTGCATCAACGACGGTAAGAAACAAATTTATTGAAGCATTAGCAGGAGCAAACATCATCACTCCGAATACTGCAACCACAATTGAAGGTGTAATATACAACAACGAACTTGGTAACGGCAGTACAATTTCAGCTGCAACAACAACCATTGAAGTTACATACGACCAATTGTTGGAGATGCTTCAAGTTAACGGTCGAACTACAGCTGAATCAGGTATTAGCTTAGGTTCTAACAAAAATGTTCTTAACATCGGTTCAAATGAGAAGTTTAATGTTGTTCATTCTGACGGTAGCCGAACCGAATACGAAGCAAAAACATCTGCGGATTTGACCATATATGATTTACTTGGCAAAGATAATCAATATTATATAAGTTTATTGGCAAATAAAGGTAATGAATTGCCTTTAGGTGAGATGTATTATTTGCAACAGAAACTTGTAGGTACTGACGGTGCTGCAGAAGCAGCTACAGGCGACTCACAAAGTATTTTAGACTGGATGTATGATCAGTTTGCATCTGTTTTAGGCGGAACGACTGGTAATGATACAGCATTACAATATGCATACAATGCAGTTTATAACCTTGTCTATCCAAGTAACGGTGTTGTAGACCAATATAATGAACATTTAAAGGATTTTGGCAAGAGTAAAGGTGACAGAGAGGGAATTTTTGAACCTGAAAATACCGATATGCTAAATGCGATGAAGGAAGTCGGTGAATATAAAGAAACAAGTGGTTTACGAGATTTTAAAACTGATTACGAAAATAAATCTTCTCAATATTTGGGAATGTACTTTACAGGAGATAAAGACCAAGGTTTCCTACATAAAGACAGGAAGGATAAATCCCAAGTTTCAGTTAACTTGAATAACATAGCAAAAGTATTTTTAACAGCTTTCGTTGATTATATGACCGGATTTGAAGAAGGTTACAAATACGAAAAAGGTCTAGTTTCTTCAAATGTGTTATACAACGGAGAAATGAACAAGGATTTCAAGTTTGAAATCCCTGTAGAATCAGACATTGATAACAATGACAATCAGCTAATCGCAAACTTCTACGACACATTATTCACAAGAATTTGTCTTCAAGGTTGGGTTGAAAACAACAACATAGACGATGCTGAGTATTTAAGTGAAATGTTTAAAAACGGAATGGCTTATATATCATCTCTTAGTGATGACGGATATTATTATCAAAGCACATATTCAACAGACAGAGCGATATTAGAAGTTAGGGATGATGATGCTATCGCAAAAGCCGAAGCAAAATACAATACTGAAAAAGCAAAATTACAAAACAAAGAAGACACAATCGATTTAAAAATGAAAAATCTTGATACCGAGATTTCATCATTAACAACCGAGTACGACACGACAAAATCAGTCATAACAAAAGCGATTGAAAAATCCTTCAAGCGTTACGATGCGTAGCATTTACCTTGAAAAAAACTTTAAAATTTTACCCTCTCACCAATAGGAGAGGGTATTTTCGACATCACCCTCGCCCTGTCAAAATATCAGGCGAGTTATAGCTTAGATATTTCAAGTGTGCAGGGAGAGGGAAGAATTTGTTAACGAGCCTTTGCGAGTTTACAAATTCGGGAGAGGGTTTTTATAACAAAACATAGCTTCACCCTCGCCCTGTCAAAATGTCAGGCAAGTTTTGGCATAAACAATTCAAGTGTGCAGGGAGAGGGAAGAATTTGTTAAAGAGCTTTCGCGAGTTTACAAATTCGGGAGAGGGCTTTTTTATAACAAAACGTAGCTTCACCCTCGCCCTGTCAAAATGTCAGGCAAGTTTTGGCATAAACAATTCAAGTGTGCAGGGAGAGGGAAGAATTTGTTAACGAGCCTGTGCGAGTTTACAAATTCGGGAGAGGGCATTTTTATAACAAAACGTAGCTTCACCCTCGCCCTATCAAAATGTCAGGCAGAGTTTGCTTAAATATTTCAAATGTGCAGGGAGAGGGCAGAATTTGTTAACGAGCCTGTGCGAGTTTACAAATTCGGGAGAGGGCATTTTTTATGACAAAACGCAACTTCACCCTCGCCCTGTCAAAATGTCAGGCGAGTTTTGGTATAAACAATTCAAGTGTGCAGGGAGAGGGAAGAATTTGTTAAAGAGCTTTCGCGAGTTTACAAATTCGGGAGAGGGCAAGTTATTTTCTTTTCCTGACCCAATTTTCAAGAATTTTCAACGGCGCACGAGTAAGAGCTAAAGCCCATGCCGGAACATTTTTCGTAATAACTGCACCTGCACCGACATTTGCACCGTCTTCAACCGTTACAGGCGCAACTAAAACCGAGTTTGAACCGATTTTCACATCATCTTTCAAGATTGTTTTTGTTTTTGTTTTTGTCAAAGGATTGTAATTTGCGGTAATCGTACCAGCTCCGATATTAACACGTTCACCTAATTCGGCATCCCCAATGTATGAAAGATGTCCGACATTTGTATTTGAGGAAATTTTTGCTTTTTTCACTTCAACAAAGTTTCCTATTTTTACGTTGTCCAAAACCTCCACATCTCCGCGCAAATGTGCACAAGGTCCGATTTTACAATTCTTGCCTATAACATTTTTACCTTCAATATAAGTTGACGGATAAATTATCGTATCCTGACCTATTACGGTATCTTCACTAATCCATGTTGAATTGACATCAACAATCGTAACACCCTCTGTCATATATTTTTCAAGATTTCTTTTATTCATCATCTTGGTTGCCTCAGCAAGGTTTAACCTTGAATTTATCCCGTAAATCTGATCCGAATCTTCTAAAATATAGGCATTAACATTAAGATTTTGAGATTTTCCCCAAGAGATTATATCTGTCAAATAGTATTCGCCCTGAGCATTGTTTGTCTTTAAATCACCAAAAGCGGCTTTAAACTTTTTCCAATTTAGGCAGTAAATACCTGCATTGACTTCTTTTATGGCTTTTTGAGCATCTGTAGCATCTTTTTGTTCAACAATACATTCGAGTTTATTATCCTCAGAGCGAATAATCCTGCCATAACCCGTAGGATTTTCAAAAATCGTACTCATTACAGTTAAATCAGACATACTTTCATTATGAAATTCAACAAATTTTCGCAGGGTTTCTTCTTTAATAAGCGGAGTATCACCGCATAAAATGATAACCAACCCATCATAATCTACAAGAGCAGGACAAACCATTGAAACCGCATGACCTGTTCCTAACTGAGGAGATTGCAACACCGTGTGCGCATTGGAATAGTTATCTTTCACAAACTTTTCGACTTCTTCGGCATGATGTCCTACAATTACGAATTGTTCGGAAGCGAAATTTTTAACATTATCCAAAACGTACCCGAGCAAAGTTTTTCCCATAATTTGGTGTAAAACTTTAGGCGTCGTGACCGATTTCATTCTTGTACCTTTTCCTGCTGCAAGCACAACCGCTTTTATATCCATTTTGCATCTCCCTTGTTATCTGTTTGTCTGTATTTATAATCACAAAAACAAGAAGTTATTGCAAATTGAAATTAAAAAATAAAAAAAAGGTGAGCACAAAAAGACCTGCGGCGAGCTTGCGCTCGCCGCAGGAAATTTATTTAACATTAAGTTATTCTTTAACTTCGTGCCATTGACCATCAGGTCCTTCAACCGGTTTTCTGTCTTCACAGTATACAGTACGTTCTTCAACGACTCTTTTGCCGTTTTTGATTACAACACGGGTTTTAGTCATTTGACCTGTTCCGATACGTTTTGCCGCATCATCTGCAAGTTTTACAACAGTACCGTCTTTTAATGTAATTTCGTTTCTGTATCTGTAACCGATTTTTGAACCATTAAAGTTTCCTGTTTCTTGTACTTGTCTGTTTTCTTCTTTTGAAAGCAGTTTTTGTACTTCGTTACGCTGTGCAGGAGTTAATTCTTGACCATCTTCCGTAATATATGCTTTTGCAATCCAGTAAGGAGATTGACCGTGACCTTTAACCTGTGCTGAAGGAATTACATCACCATGTGAAGATCTTTGTTCAATATCAGTACAAGGTTCCGGTGTTGGTTCAGGTTCCGGTTCAGGCTCCGGTTCAGGTTCCGGTTCAGGTTCCGGTTCTTCAACTTCAAGTTTCATATCTTTTAGTTGTTCCATATATTGCAATCCTGCCTGTAATTCATCAATATTATAAGCTTCACCTGTACCGTGACATGCTTGTAATACTGCAAGTTTCATTTCATCAGGCAAATCAAGTGACTGAATTTTTGCCATAATAGCTTTTGCCCCTGCACCGTCAACAGTATTTATGTTAGCAAGAGCCTCTTGTGCATCCGCTTTAAATACGTTTGAGGTTTGACCTTTAGTGAATATAAAGGCAGCAAGACCTGCAGCCAACGGACCTGCGAGATTTTTCAATACCGGATCTTTAGCAGTTGCTTCCGCAAACGCTTCCGCAAATGCTTCCGCTGAACCACCTGCAGCTGTTATTGAAGTTTTATAAATACTTCCATCCGGCAACTCTAATTTTATGTTTTTAGATACTGTTTCGCCTTCTTTTAAGTCATAAGCAGAATCGTAAGCTTCATGATGTGCTTTTGGAATTAAAGCTGAAGCAATAAGATTAGATGCTGCTGTTATACCAAATGCACCCAAAGCTGCTTTTGCTTTTGCAGGAAGTTGAGATTCAACACCATAGCCTAATTGTTTGTAAGTTGATTTGACATCACCTTTTGAAACCCCATAATTTTTTAGCATTTT
>CAMGGL010000038.1 GCA_946055575.1 uncultured Candidatus Melainabacteria bacterium | reverse complement strand
GTTCAATTCTTTACCCCTTAGGAATTTTGAGGTTGATGTTGATTTAATAGCCGATTTTATTGAGGAACATAAAAGTTATGAAATTATAATTGCTACAGACTATCCTGAGCGGGTTAGGGAAATTTTATCCGAACGTGAAATTTTTTCCCCTGTTTTTTCTGAAAGTATTGTTCTTGGCGGATGTATTTTAGAAGATTTTAAAACTATTGTAATGACCGATAGAGAACTTTTCAATAAACGCTCCAAAGAAATTACGGTATCCAAAAAATCTTATTATAAAGAAAAACCTGAGTATATTGAAAATATTAACGATATAAAAACGGGAGAATATGTTGTACACACTATTCACGGACTAGGGATATATAAAGGTCTTTCCAAACAAGAAATAGACGGTCAGTTAAAAGACTATTTGACTATTGAATATGCAAATAAAGACAGGCTTCATATTCCCGCAGAACAGATAAATCTATTATGCAGATATCGTGGTTCAGGCTCTGTTAAACCAAAACTTTCAAAAATGGGCGGTAGAGATTGGGAAAATACAAAAGCCCGTGTAAAAAAAGAAGTTGAAGTAGTTGCTTATGATTTATTAAGACTGTATGCCAGACGTAAAATGCAACAGGGAATACAATTTTTACCGGATACAAATTGGCAGATTGAAATGGAAGATGCCTTTGAGTTTGTTGAAACCCCTGACCAATTAAAGGCAATAACTCAAGTTAAAAGAGATATGGAAGCCTCTGAACCTATGGACAGGCTAATATGCGGTGATGTTGGGTTTGGAAAAACAGAAGTCGCAATGAGAGCAATTTTTAAAGCTGTAACATCAGGAAAACAGGTTGCTGTTGTTGTTCCTACAACAATTTTAGCTTTTCAGCATTTTCAAACAATGTCAGAACGCTTTAAACCGTTTGGGGTAAGTGTTGAGTTATTGTCAAGATTTCGTACAAAAAAAGAACAAAAAACAACGATAAAAAATCTTGCAACAGGGGAATGCGATGTTGTTATTGGTACTCATAAGCTTTTGCAGGAAGGAATTGTCTTTAAGGACTTGGGACTTTTGGTTATTGATGAAGAACATCGTTTTGGAGTACGTCATAAAGAAAAATTAAAACAGTTACGTGAAAACATAGATATTATTTCAATGTCGGCAACTCCTATTCCGCGAACACTTTATATGTCATTATCCGGAATTAAGGATATGTCTGTTATCAACACTCCTCCTAAGAACCGATTACCAATAAAAACATTTGTTGGTGAATGGAACGAAAATATGGTTAAAAACGCAATTACCCATGAACTCGATAGAGAAGGACAAGTTTTTTATTTATATAATCGGGTTGAAACAATTGAAGAATTTAAAACTCAACTGCAAAAAATTGTGCCAAATGCAAGAATAGCAATTGGTCACGGGCAGATGGATGAGACTCAATTGGAAGAAGTTATAATTGATTTTTCTAACCACGAATATGACGTTTTATTGGCAACAACAATTATTGAAAACGGAATTGATATTCCAAATGCAAACACAATGATAATTCATGATGCTGATAAATTTGGTTTAGCACAGTTGTATCAATTGAGAGGGCGCGTGGGTCGTTCTCAAAGACAAGCATACTGCTATTGTTTTTACAAAAAAAGTAAAGAAATTACTACCGATGCAACAAACAGACTAAAAGCAATAAAAGAATTTACGACACTTGGCAGCGGATATCAAATTGCACTTAGAGATGTTGAAATTAGGGGTGTTGGGAATATTCTTGGTACAAAACAGCACGGGCACATGATAAATGTAGGTTTTGACGCATATTGTGAATTGTTAGAAGAAGCGGTACGAGAATTACAGGGCGAAAAAACAGAAAAACTAACACCTACAATTGTAGATATAAATGTTACAGCATATATTCCTGATGAATGGGTCGGTTCTTCCGAACAAAAAATGATTGAGTACAAGCGTTTGGCTGATGTAAAGTCAACTATTGAGCTGGATTATATTGTGGAAGAATGGACGGATAGATTTGCAAAACCGCCTGAATGTGTGGAAAACTTGATAAAACTTATAAGGTTGCGTTTGTCGGCAACGGATGTAAAAATTTCTGCAATCCGTGAAGTTCAGGATTGTATAAGGATTTATACTCCGTATTCTAAACCTGAATGGAATATTATTCAAAAAGTTCTTCCTCATAATATTTTGAGAAAGATTAAATTTACATTAGCCCCAAAAACTTGTACTGAAGGAATTTCTATCTTGATTTTAGATACTTCATATGTAAATTTTAATGAAGTATTTAACATTTTGACAGATTTGTTTTATTATATTTATAAAGTTAGTCACGAGTATTAAAAAAGAGAGGGATATTGATGAAAATTTCAAAAATGGTTGCAACTGTGGCATTGTCAGCATTGCTATTCACAGGCTGTGGACTTAAAGACAATAGTGCTATTATCAAAATAAACGATAAAGCTATTACTAAAGCTGAATACAATACACTTATAGACCAAGCAATCGGACAATCGCCGTTTGGCAAAATGGGTGATTTAAAAGGTAATAAAGACGGATTTTTATATCTTATGATGGAACAAAGAGTTGTAAATCAATTGATTTTACAAGAACTTTTGGATCAAGAGGCTGATGCTCGCGGAATTAAAGTTACCAACAAAGATGTTAATGAAGCCATGAAAAAGATTATGGATCAAATGGGTGGCAGAGACAGACTTGCAGAGTTACTTAAGCAAAACGGTGTTTCAACTTCAGATTTCAAAAAAGATATAAAAAATCAAGTCAGAATGCAAAAATTAGCACAAGCTGCAGGTAAAATCGAAGTTACGGATAAAGAATGTGAAGATTTTTATAAAAAACATCCTGATAAATTCAATAATCCTGAAAAAGTAAGAGCTTCACATATTTTGATTGCCGCAAATGCTTATCAGTTAGGTGAAGAAATTAAATCAAAATCTAAAAAAGAAATTCCTGCCGAAGAATTGAAAAAGCAGGTTGAAGCACTTATTGCAGATAAAAAAGCGCAAGCTGAAAAATTGGCAAAAGAATTACAAGCAGACAGTTCTAAATTCGAAGCATATGCAAAAAAATACTCTGAAGATCCGGGTTCAGCAAAGCAAGGTGGCGATTTAGGATATTTTGCAAAAGAACAAATGGTTCCTGAATTTTCGAAAACCGCTTTTGCTGCAAAACCGAATACAGTATCTGATCCTGTAAAAACAGAATTCGGTTATCATATTATAATGGTACAAGACAGACGTGCTGCAGGTATTACGCCTTATGATATGGCAAAAGACGGTATCAAAGATTATTTAACAACCGAAAAACAAATAAAGGCTCTTGACGATTTAACAGCAGCAGCTAAAAAGAAAGCAAAAATTGAATATATGGATGAAAGATACAATCCTGATGTTATTCAAAAGAAACTAACACACCAAGTTGATACTGTAACAAATGGTGAGGCTGCAAAGGTTAGAGAACAATCTAAAAAAAATGAAAAGAAAAAATAGATTAAAAATATAAAACAAAAACTCTGTCTGATACTTTCGGGCAGAGTTTTTTAAAGTTTTGTATAGCTTAATATTTAGAATTATTAACTATTTATCTGTCTTTATCCTATAATAAGGATAAATATAAGGAGTAAAGGGTATGAAGATAATCATCAGAAAAGAAGATTTATATAATGGTATAAAAATAGTAGAACGTGCAACTTCACAAAAAGCTGTTCAACCGATTTTATATAACATTTTGATTGAAGCATTGGATAATAATACTGTAAAATTAACAGCTACAGATTTGGTATTAACTGTTTCTACAGTTGTGGATGCACAAGTTGAAAGTGCCGGAAAAATTACACTTCCCGCTAAAAAGCTCAATGAAATTGTTTCAAAATTAGGAAATGAACTTGTAACTATTGAAGTTGATGAAGATAGCACAAACGTAAATATAACTTGTAAAAAATCAAAATTTGATATGATAGGAATTTCTGCAAATGAATTTCCACCTGAAGTCTTAAATTATGAAATTGATGAAACAAAATGTTTTGATGTAGAATTAAAACCGTTTTTAAAAGCCATTAAACAAGCCGGTTTTGCTGCTGCAAGTTATGAAGTAAGTAATCTTTTGTCAGGGATTGTGTGTGATTTTTCTAACGGAATTTTAGAAATTGCATCGACTGATGGTAATAGACTTGCCAGAGTTAGAGAAAAAATCAATTCTGACATTACTGAGCAAACCCAGTTAATAATTCCGTCAAGAACATTAAATGAATTTATGAAAATGGGTGCGTTTATTGATGATGAAACAATCAAAATCTGCAAAGATAAATCAACAATTGTTTTGAAAACAGAAAAGACAATAACTGTTTCAAGATTGTTGGAAGGTCAATTCCCTAAGTATAATCAGTTAATCCCGTCAGAAAGTCCAAAACAGGCTGTTATTAATGTATCTCAATTAATTGCGGCATTGGAAAGAGTTTCCGTTATGGTTAACGATAAAACAAGTATTGTAAAAATGCTTTTTGCAGATAATGAACTAACCTTGTATGCGGAAGCTCCGGATGCAGGTAAATCCGAAGATAAAATAAATATTCAATATACTGCGGAAGAACTTTTGATTGCATTCAATTACAAATTTGTTCTTGATGCTTTGAGGATTATTGAAAGTGATGAAGTAATTGTTGGTCTTAATGCAAGTTTATCGGCAACAGTTTTAAGACCAAATAGCGAAGAAGATTTCATTTGTTTGATTATGCCTGTTCAAATCAGATAAGTTTGTTAAGCTTTGTAACATCTTTATCAATAATTATACATAGGATAGCAAGATATTTTATGTTCAGCTTTAACATGAACACATTAATAAAATAGGAGGCAGAAATGCAAGTAAGCGCAGTTACAAATTTAGGCTACAATAATCGTTCAATGAATTGTTGTAAACCAAAACCACAAAATCAAACAAATTATACAAATAATGTAAATTTTACGGGAGAAAACAAAGACGGAAAAGCAAATAAGTTATTATCAACTACTGCTGCAATGGCTATGTTTTTAGTTCCAATAGCAGGTTCTGTTGTTTCAAGTTGTGATGATGACGGTTATGCATATGCACATGCTGAAGTTGGCGGTTCAACATCACCGGGTTATGTAGTAGATACAACCGAATTTAAACATAAAGGCGATACAATTATTAAATGGTATTACGATTATGACAGACCTTGGCCTTTAGATTCTTTATTTAATAACTTCCAAAACTGGGATGTGGACGGTACAGAAGGTGTAAATCCAAATGACAGTCTTCAAAAGAGAAATATTATTCATTATGAAGGAACTCGTGAATGGGAATATAACAATAAAGAAATCGGTGATATGAATGTTTTGGAATCTTCTGGCAGAAACCTTATCTATGATACTGAAGTAACCGATTATAAAGGAAATCATTTGTATTACGGTAAAACTGTTTTGCGTGTACCGAAAGGTGGCTTTACAGTAACTACAAAAGACGGCAGAGTATTAAATTCTCCAAAAGGATTCTTCTATGAAGAATATACTTCAGATACTGATGATAAGAATGCGTCAATTTATGATTGTACATTAAAAACTCGCGCATTCTGTCAAACAAACGGTGATACATTGTTTGTAGCTAAACGCAAAGGTACTTCTGAATACTTTGAAAAGGGAAAAGCTGCAAAAGGTTATCTTGGGGCAAATTCAATTCTTTTGAAAAATTTAATCGGTCAATATGAAACTGATGATCATTATGTTGATGTAGATATTAAAACAGTAAATGATCACGATTTAAAAATGATGTATTTGCGCGCAAAAGACGAAGAAGAAGAATAATTTATTACGGCAATATTGATATAAACCGAGAAAGAAAGACCTCTTTTAAAGAGGTCTTTCTTTGTGGTTAAATTTATTATTTTGATTAACGAACTTTGTTTTCGACACCGTCTTTCAATCGTTTGATATTTTCACGGTGAAGCCAAATTACGTATATTGCAGCAATTAGTGCATAAATTATATATGCAATAGGGGCATTCAAAAACCACATAATAAATGGAGATATAGCTAAAGCAACGATTGACCCGACAGAAACATATCTTGTCAGCCAAGTTACACAACCCCAAACAAGAGCAATAATCAATCCTGCTTGCCAATTGAGTGCCATAAGCGTACCGACACCTGATGCAACAGATTTCCCGCCCGTAAAGTTCAAAAATACGGATTTACTGTGACCTAATATTGCACAAATAGCGGATATGACAGGCAACAATCCCCAATCTTTATATGCAGTTGCATATAATGCCGTCAATATTACAGGTAATGCTCCTTTTAAGGCATCTAGAAACATTACGATAAAGAACCATTTTTTGCCCATAACGCGTTTGACGTTAGTAGCGCCTGTTGAACCTGAACCGATAGTCCTGATATCTTGACCAGTGAATAATTTTACAATAATATAACCGGTCGGAATAGATCCGATTAGGTATGATGCGGCAATAACAAATGCTAATTGTCTTAAAATTTCTGTATAATCCATAAATCCTTTTTCTCCCCAGCTTTCTACGTGATGAATTATATCATATTATAAAAATTTTCACAAATTTATAATATTATTTTGAAACACAAATTTTCAATAACGGCACGTAAATCCATTGACGGAGTCAATGATAATTGGCGTTTTGCATCTTCAATATACGATAAGTCTTTTGTCAGTTTGTAAAAAATATGCTTATTTTCTAAATTTGATTTAATTGTTTCTAAGATATAATTTTGGAATTGCTCAAGAATTTCTATCGGTTCGTTATCATTTGCGAGTTGATATAGGTTTTCCTCAAAACTGAGTACTTGTTGCTTGTCAATATTCCAGTAATTTTGTACGGTATTGTCAACTAAATCATGATTATATTCGTTTTTGTTATCGGCAGGAACAAAGAAAGATTGCGCCCGAGATACTACGGTTGATATTACGTCATTTTTATCTTTTGTCAGAAATATAAAAGTTGTGTCAGCCGGCGGTTCTTCAAATGTTTTTAAAAGAGCATTTGATGTGGCTTCAGGAAAATTAATTTGGTTAAGTGGCAGAAGATTACCGTTTTCATCTCTGTCGCAGAAAATGTATACTCTGTGATAGTCACTTGTAACGGAAAGCTCATTTATAATTGCTTTAGCTTGATTTATATTGATATTTTTTTTGCCTTTTGTCGTTTCGCTATCGTCAGATGCGGTATCATTTTCTTTGAAATCCAAACGTGTATATATTTTTACCGCAGGGTGAGTTTGTTCTCTTATCCAGCGACAGTTGAGGCAATTGCAGCTAAAATCACCGTTTTCGTTGCAATTCAGAAGTCTTGCAATTTCTAATGCTAATTCGCATTGTGAAGTTATATCTGCACCCCAAAATAAAAGACAATGACTGATGCTTTTGTTGTCATCTTTTATTCCGTTTTTAAAATAATTTAATAATTTCGGATACTTTTGTTCTATTTCATTATTGTAGTATTGCATATTCGATTTCCTTATCGACATCAAGTCCTGATTGACCTGATTTGATTTTAAATTCCGCCTCTGTTAAGTTCTTTTTAAGTTTAACGAGATTTTTCAGTGATACATTTTTCAATCTTTGCACTTCCAGTTTTACTCGAAATGGGTGCATATTAATCATTTTTGCAATTTCATCAGGTGAATATTTTGCACTATAGGCTTTAATTTGGATTTTACCGTGCAAAAGAGTATGAAGTACCGATAATATCTCAAGCGGATGTTTTTTTGACAATAATTTTTGATATTCTTCAAGCGTTTTTGTTAGATTTCCGTCGATTAAGTAATCGGCAAAAACAAACAAATCTTCATTGGTAACACAAATTTCTTTTACCATATCAACGGTAACGGGATTTTCTCCTGCGTAAATTTTTAGTTTTTCCAATTCAGCATCCAGCATTCTTAGATTAGCACCTACTTGAATTAGAATTTCTGATACAACCTTGTCTGTTAATTTTAAGTCTTTTGATTTTGCCTGTTGTTTAATCCAACTTTCAAGTTCCGCTGTTTTGTATGACGGAATTTGTAAAAATTCTTTTGCATTGTATTTTGATAACAGCTTGAAAAATTTTTTACGTTTATCTATCTTTTTTTTGCTATCAGGTGGAATTTGTGCAACAAAGATTATATCGAGATTTTCTCCGCAAGTGTCAAGTGCATCTTTAATTTGAGCAATTTGCTTATCGTCAAATGCGCCATCTTCTGATGTTTTCCCACTTAAATATGACAGGCAGTTGATTTCAATAACCATATTTCCAAACATCATCGGCTGAGTCCTTAATGCAGATACTAAATCGGGAAATTTCGGATTATTAAAGCATTTGTAGCTCATTTCAATGAAATTTTTATCAAGTTTTGACTTGAATTTTTTAATTTCATTTGAAATATTAAATTCTTCATCCCCATAGAAAAAATAAATCATAATTACATCTTATAGAAAAGTTAAGTTAAAGTAAATTATTTTAAATAAATATGTCAAAAAATATTTTTAGGGGTTTTATATCTGCTATAATAAAGTAAATTAACAGGAGAATAAAATGATTGTAAATGCTATTAGACCGTATGCGTCAAACAACTATTCAAACAATAATACAATGAATTGCCGTAGAAAGAATGTTTCTGCTCCAAGTTTTCAGGCTGCTGTTGGAGTAAATGAAATGGATAGAATTTTAAAAATGCTCGCGCCAAAGAACGTTGCAGTATATGACGGAAATATAAATATGAAAAAGATTACTGCAGTTATGGATGAATTGATTGCAAAATATAAGACTAAATCTGCAGCCATTCAAATTGTTTCTGATAATAAAGACTTAGTAAAACTTTTGGGTAAAACTACAAAACATGACTTGAACGACAAAATCGGGCTTTGTGTAGCTGTCGGGAATTATCATGGGCCTATTGAACGCTGGACTGAAGTTTATGAAGCAAAAACGTTCTTAGTTCCCAAAAATGAATTAAGCCGTATTATGTGCAAGAATTAAAAGTGCATATCAAATCCCGGAGTTTTTCCGTTGATTTTCTCATCCTCAATTCTCATCGCAGAGCCGATTGTAAAGTTTTGAGCAACGGTTTTATTGATTTCAAATGCAACATCGCCGTTGAATACTGATTCGTTTTCTTCTAAAAATTCAAACAAAGGTGTTGTTGGTGCTTTAACTATTTCTGATAGTGTTTCAGCAGCTTGTTTGATTGTACGTTCAGGTACTTTGACATTCATTCCGAACGGTTTGTATGGTCTGTTAAATGTAAAATTTGATTCTGACATAATAATTCCTTTATTAAGCTTAATTTTGTTATCGGCATTTTTTGAAAAAAATTTAATTTTTCAACGACTTTTGTAAACTTATGTAAATAATTGTGATATGATTTTTCTATGAAAAGGTTAAAGGATTTTGAAAAAGATTTAAATAAATGTTCTAAATGCGGCTTATGTCAGGCAGCTTGCCCACTTTATCGTATGACAGCGAATGAGTGTGTTGTGAGTAAGGGTAAATTCATTATGCTGCATGGGGTGACAAAAGGTGATTTAAAACTTTCCAAAAATATTAACAAATACCTTGATATGTGTTTGAAATGCGGAAAATGTAACAATTTTTGTCCGAGTGGAATTGATGTTTGTCAGATATTAAATACAGCCAAATATGAGTATATGAAAACTACATTTGTGAATAAATTTGTTAAATTTGTACAAAGCAGGTTAGTTTTTTCAAATCTGATTAGTGTATTTGATTTGATTTCAAAACCTTTTCGGAAACCTTTTAAATCTGTTTCTAAATCCGTTTTGCGGTTGGTTTATTTTAAAGGTTGTGTGAATAGAATTTTTCCGCAAAATGACAATTACATAAATAAGATATTTAAAAATTCTAATATTGAAATTATTACCCCTAAATTTGACTGTTGCGGTTTGCCGTTTTTATCAGAAGGGAATATGGAAAGATTTGTTGAGGTTGCATATTATAATATGAAACAGCTTAATGTTGATTATGATTATTTTGTGACTGATTGTGCCAGCTGTGAAAGTACAATATCCGATTATAAAAATTATATTGACTGTGATAATTTTGTAAATTCAGAAAAATCAATAAATTGGGGAGATTTGATTGCTCAAAGCAATATGAAATTTAAATTTAGAAAACCTTTAAAGGTTACTTTTCACAAGCCTTGTCATTTGAAAAGCGATACTTTTTTTGAAAAGATTATGGCAAATTGTGAAAATGTCGAATATGTAAAAATGACTGATTATGACAGTTGTTGCGGGTTATCGGGAGCTTTTTCGGTTAAGAATTTTAACTTGTCACAAAAACTTATAATGCAAAAAGCTCAAAATATTATTGATACAAATGCGGATGTTGTTATAACTGTTTGCCCTGCTTGTGTTTTGGGGTTGAAGCAAGGCTTGTTGCTTTCCGGAAGTAAAATTAAAGTGAAAAGCCTTTTGGAATTTTTATCTGAAGGTGTTGAATAATACTCCTAAAAATAACCCGATGATTGCTCATCGGGGTTTAGTAAGTAAAAATATGATTAAGATTTTGAAGTTTTTTATAACTGGCTTCCGACCGCTTTATACAATCCTATGTAGTCTACAAGACAGTTAACTTTATCATTCACAACCTGTTTGTCTGTGAATAATACATTTTCTTTTAATTGAGTTAAATCAAGCTTTGAAATTGTACCTTGATTGTATTTTTTGTTGCTGTAACCAAAATCTTCGCGTTCCAAAAGGGCTTGTTTTTTGGTATCTTCAAATTTTTCCATATCCAATTTCATTGTGACCATAGCATCATTTACTTCTTGGATAGCTGTGAGATTGGTTTTGTAATAATCATTTAACATTCTTTCGTAAACATCTTTTTTCATTCTCAAATTAGCGATACGTTTGCCGCCGGTGAATAGCGGTAAACCAATACCGCCTCCAAGAGCAGCTATCATGTTTTTAGTTGTCCAAAGGCTTCCCATATCACTTGCTAAAAACATTGCTATTCCAAGAATGTTGAATGACGGTAAAAATTCTTTTCTTGCAACTGTAACATCAATTCCCGCTTTTTCAATCATTTTTTCTGCTTTTATATAATCCGGTCGTTGGACAATTGTTTCTGACGGGATTTCTGATGGAATAATTCCGGAAAAATTGATATCATCAATTGATTTTCTTACAATTGTTTCTGAATTGTTCGGATTTTCACCGATTAGAACACACAATTGATTTAAAAGTTTAGTTCTTTGTTTTTTATATTCTGTTAAATCAGTGTTTCCTGCAATATATGATTTGTTTGCCTTAACAGTATCGGCTGTTGAAGTTAAACCTTCTTTATTTCTTGCAAGCATTAAATCGTAGATTAATTTTCTGTCTTTAACAATTTCTTCTTGTAGTGAAATCATTTTATCAAGTTTTACGATATTTAAATATGTAGTTCCGACTGCTGAGGCAATAGAAATATATGCCGCACGCTCGTCTTGCAATGACGCTTCATATTGTTTTTTTGTAGCATCTGTTTTGTTTTTGTTTTTCAAAAATAAATCCAGTTCGTAACTTGCAAATGCCGGCATTGAAAAAGCCCAGTCTGAACTGCTTGTATCCGGCATTTTCGAGTATCCCGATCCAAACATTAAATTTGCTGATGGTAATTGAGCTGCAAATTGTATTTTTACTGCTTGATAATATTCATCGACAGCAATAGTTGCCATTTTCAAATCATAGTTATTTTTGATTGCTCTATCTATATAGCCAACCAAAATATCATCATTAAAGTTGTTCCACCAATTGTAGTTTATATATTCATATTTGAAACTGTCACTTTTTGCTCTCTGTTTGTGAAATTTTGTTATAGAAACCTTTTTAGGCGCTTTGGATGAATCTTTCCCGATTGCTAAACAAGACAACGGTGCTAAATTCATACAAATAAAACTTGCCAGTATAAGTGTTGTAATCTTCTTTTTCAATGTCTTATTTCCTCTTAAAAATATTTACTTGCATTTTATATATCAGTATGATAACATAATATTGTTGCAAATGCAACACATTAATTTTACAACAAAGAAATTAAATAAAAATTTATGCACAGACACGAGCATTATACAGATTCAATATTTTATCAAATAGAGCAAACTGCAAAGTATTGCAGGTATTTGGGTTTTCAGGTTTTTCAAAAACTTAACATAGAGATAACGCCTGATGAGTTTTATGCTATGGATATAATTATGCAAAATGAAAGTATTTGTCAGCGAGAACTTGCAAAATTAATATTGAAAGACAGACCAACAACAGGCAGAATACTGAGTTCGTTAGAGGAAAAAGGTTATATTGACAGATTTGTTGATACAAAAAACAACAGACTTGTCAGGAGAATGCGTTTAACCGATTCTGGAATAAGTGTTACAAAAAATGCTTCATCAAAAATAAAAGATTATATAAGTAAGCTTCCGAAGATTTTTTCTGATGAAGATAAAGCGGAATTGATAAATTTAATCATGCAATTTAGACAAAGTTTAGAAAAAGAAGTGGAAATGAATATATAAGAGGTTATGAAAATGGAAGAAAAAAAACATGAACAAGAACCTGTTGAAACAACAGAAAAACAAAAACCAAAAGGAATAAAAAGAACCATTGCGCTTACTGTTGCAGTTATAGTATTTGTTGCTGTGGGAATATGGGTTGTTAATGAGATGCAATATCAATCGACGGATGATGCGTACGTTGAAACAACAACCGTTAATGTTTCTCCTAGAGTTTCGGGACAAATTGAGGAAGTTTATGTTACAGATAATCAATTTGTAAAAGAAGGCGATTTAGTTGCAATTATTGATGATGCGGATTATAAAGTTAAATTAGAACAAGCTGATTCAAGTTATGAAAAAATAAAACTTGACCAAGAATATGCAAAAGCAAATCATGCTGCTGCAGAATCAAATATTGCATTAGCAAAAAAAGATTTGGATAGATACAGAAATTTATACGAACAAGGAGCCGTTTCAAAACAAACTTATGACTCTGCAAAAGTTAATTATGACAATGCTCAAGCTGGTTTAACTCAAGCTCAGCAGGCATTATTTTCTAACAAAGACGGAAAAACCGTTGCGGATGCTAATTTGAGAACTGCAAAAGCCGCAAGAGATAAAGCTGCATTAGACCTTTCTTATACAAAAATATACGCTCCTCAATCAGGAACAGTATCTTCAAGAAGGGTTGAAAAAGGTATGTATGTAACTGCGGGTTCTCCGTTATTCACTTTGGTGCCGGAAAATGTTTGGATTGTTGCTAACTTTAAAGAAAACCAATTGACAAATATGAAACCGGGTCAAACGGTAGATATTAAAATTGATACATACTCTAACAAAGTATTTAAAGGTAAA
>CAMGGL010000037.1 GCA_946055575.1 uncultured Candidatus Melainabacteria bacterium | reverse complement strand
TTCTGCGACTTGAACAATAATCTTGGGAGGAGATTTTGGGATAGTTTGTACATGCATGATATGTCAAGCATGCCTTTTTGAAACATTTATTATCTAAAATTTTAACAAAAATTTACAAATTTGACTTTTTGTACTATAATATAAATATGGAAAGAAATTTAAACATACTTATAATAAACGGTCCAAACCTTAATATGCTCGGAGTAAGAGAGCCTGAACAATACGGTTCAAAATCTTACAAAGACTTGGAAATGGAGCTTTATGAATATTCTTTTGAACTTGGAATAAATATAGAAATCTTCCAAAGCAATTTTGAGGGTGAAATTATTGATAAAATCCAGTATGCACTCGGAAATTTCGATGGAATAGTTCTAAATGCAGGCGCTTACACACATACAAGCGTAGCAATACGAGATGCTCTAACCTCAGTAAAAATCCCGACAGTAGAAGTACACATTTCAAACATTTATAAGCGTGAAGAATTTCGCCATAACTCAATGTTTGCAGATGTTTGCGTGGGACAAATTACAGGCTTCAAAACAGACAGCTATAAACTGGGTCTTCAAGGTTTGGTAAACTTTTTGACCAGCGCAAACGATTAAATTCAAAAACTAAAAAAGCTATTTTTTGCTCACAAATTCTTGATGCATTTTTTCAATCATTTTAAGCGTTTCTTCTTCTCCATGAGTTTGAGCATATCTGTCTATTGCAGCGTTCAATTCTATTGTCAACTCAGGATTTTTCTCCATGAATTTCAAATCATTCTCAATAGAATCAGATGCAGTAACCTGAGATTTACCAAGAGTTGCAGCCGGCATATTTGCCAAATCTTTAATCTCTTTTTCCTCCACAGGAGCTGCAGGTACTTCCGGGGCTGGTTGACCATCGTTTGATGCTTTTTGGATACCTTTAAAATTCAAACTATTAATGTTTTTGTTGTCTATTTCTCTCATAGTATCACCTTACTTTCAGAAAATTCACGTTTTCTATCATTTCATGTCGTTTTGATATAGAAAACACCTAAATAAAATTTTTTGCTACTTTTGTAAAAAAATAATTACAAAAATTTACATGTAATTATTCCATAATTTTTCATGTTATCATATAGTATATAATATATAAAGGTGTAATGCAAATTATGAATTTAAGTAAACTTGCTAAAGATTTTTGGTGGTCACTAACAGCATTTCTGACAATTAACAACCTGCCGGATTCTGTAATATTTGTTAACTCCGAAGGTAAAATTGAGCAATATAATAAAAAAGCTCAAGAGGTATTTGGACTTGTCTATGACGAATTTAATGATATTAAATTTGACGATATTGTTCAAAACGGGATTGATAAAGTTAAAGACTCATTAAAATACTCAAAACCTATTCTTGCAACAGCAACCATTCCGGGTAGAGAATTTTACGTTGAATTAAATGCAACAAAAAAAGGGAGTGGAATGTGCGTAAGTTTACGAGATATGACAAAACTCACCGGAGAAATTGTCAACGATGAAAAAACTCTTAAATTCAACAATGAAAAAAATGCGATGCTTGCAAAGCTTGAAGGAGATATTAAATCTCCTATAACTTCAATAAGCGGTTTCTCTCAAGGTTTGTTAGACGGACTTGGTGGAGAATTAACAGAAAAACAAGCTAAATATGTAAAAATTATCAACAACAATGCCGAAGAACTCTACCATTTTATGGATAAATTTCTTGAATTTTCACAAGCTGAATCTTCTATCTATGAGGCTGACTATCATAATTTTGACATTGTTGAAACCCTTAAAACTATAATAAAAGACTTAGAAAACTGTTTTAAGGCAAAAAATGTATCATTTGAAATTGACTATGAAGCAATAGAAAAACGTAGTGTATACACGGATTTAAATGCAATCAGAAGAATTTTCAGAAATATCGTTGAAGTTGCACTTTCATCAACTGAAAACGGTTGTATTTACATAAAACTTTCATATCCGGATGAAACATCTTGCGGAAATTACAAGATAGAAATTCCGGCAAATAAACAAAAATCTTACATACAACTTACAGTAAAAGATACAGGTGCAGGTATTCCTGAGGAAGAAATGAAATACTTATGCGAGCCGTATGCACAATTGGAAAAAGGGAAGAAAAACCTTTTAAGAGCCCTAAAACTTGGGACTGCAAGCATTTTAGTAAAGAGAGCAAACGGGGTTATATGTATTCGATCTGAAGTTATGAAAGGTACGGAATACAGCTTACTTCTCCCTGTAGAAAAGAGTTTAAATGAGTAGTGTTATTCTAAAAGATGTAAAAAAAACATACGACAATAAAAAAACTGTAATCAATAATGTAAATTTGGAAATAAAAGACAAAGAATTTGTTGTTCTTGTCGGGTCGTCAGGTTGTGGGAAATCAACACTTTTAAGAATGATTGCCGGTCTTGAAGACATTACATCCGGCGAAATCTATATCGGAGATAAAAAAGTTAATAATATTGCACCAAAAGACAGAGATATCGCATTTGTATTCCAAAGTTACGCACTATATCCGCACATGACAGTCAGAGAAAATATAGCTTTTGGTTTAAAAATGAGAAAAGTTCCTAAATCAGAGATTGATAAAAAAGTTGCAGAAGCAGCTGAAAGACTTAATCTTGGAGAATATCTCGACAGAAGACCAAAACAATTGTCAGGCGGGCAAAGGCAACGTGTAGCCTTAGGTCGGGCAATAGTGAGAAATCCAAAAGTATTTCTAATGGATGAACCACTTTCTAATTTGGATGCAAAATTGCGTGTTCAAATGCGCTCTGAAATAAAAAAATTACATGAAAAACTGCAAACAACCTTTATATATGTTACTCACGACCAAACAGAAGCGCTTACAATGGGAGATAGAATTGTAGTGCTAAATAACGGCGACATTCAACAGGCAGGAACTCCTGATGAAATATACAACAATCCTCAAAATACTTTTGTTGCCGGCTTTATAGGTTCACCTCAAATGAATTTTATCAACGGTAAATTTTTGGGATTGGATGAAAATATAACATACGGTATTCGCCCCGAAAAAATGATGAGATCTGATGGAGATATAAAATTAACTGTTAAAGTTGATATTTCGGAAATGTTGGGAAGCGAAAAAATTGCATATTTCAATATCGGAGATCAACGATGCTCCGCAAAACTTGATGCAGATTATCAAATAGGAAAAAACATCGAGCTATCAATATTATCTTCTGATATGTACAAATTTGATGCTGCTACAGGTAATAGAATTTAAAAATTTTTGATACAAAAGCGGTCTGTCAAATACTGACAGACCACTTTTTACGTCTACTATATATCTTTCGGCGGATAATTACATCATACCGCCCATACCGCCCATGCCTGCCATAGCTGACATATCAGGTGTTGAAGATTTTTCTTCAGGTATTTCAACAACGGCTGCTTCTGTTGTCAATAACATTGAACCAACTGATGCTGCATTTATCAATGCTGAACGAGTAACTTTTGCAGGGTCAACAATACCTGCTTGGAACATATCAACATATTTGCTGTTTAATGCGTCATATCCGTAAGCACCGTCTTTTTCCAATACACAATCAACTACAACGTCAGCTTTTGCACCGGCATTACGTGCGATTGCTCTTAAAGGAACATCAAGTGCTGCTGTCAAAATCTTATAACCAACTTTTTCATCGTCTGATTCAAAGTCAAGAGTTTCCAATTTTGAATTCAAGTCTTGTTGAACTCTAAGTAATGCAACACCACCACCAGGTACGATACCTTCTTCGTTGGCTGCACGTGTAGCATTTAAAGCATCTTCTATTCTCAATTTACGTTCTTTCAATTCAACTTCTGATGCTGCACCAACTTCAATTAGAGCAACTCCGCCTGAAAGTTTCGCAACTCTCTCATTAAGTTTTTCTTTGTCATATTCAGAATCAGATGCTTCAATCTGTTTTTTAATCAATCTTACACGTTCTTGAACTGCGGCTTTTGTTTCATCACCAACAACGATTGTTGTTTCATCTTTAGTTACGGTTACACGTTTTGCTTTACCGAGCATTTGAGTTGTAACATTTTCCAACTTAATGCCAAGTTCTTCAGTGAACATTTCGCCGCCTGTAAGAATTGCAATATCTTCAAGCATAGCTTTTCTTCTGTCGCCAAAGCCCGGAGCTTTAACAGCAACAGCTCTTAAAACTTTTCTCATTGTGTTAACTACCAATGTTGCCAATGCTTCACCTTCTATATCCTCAGCAATTAACAACAAAGATTTGCCATCTCTTGCAACTTGTTCAAGTAGTGGAACTAAATCTGAAATCAAATTGATTTTCTTGTTACAGCAGAACACATAAGCATCTTCCAAAACTGCTTCCATTCTTTCAGGATCGGTAACAAAATACGGAGAGATGTAACCTTTATCAAATTGCATACCCTCAACAACTTTTAAATTTGTTCCGAAAGATTTTGATTCTTCTACAGTAATAACACCATCGTGTCCGACTTTTTCCATAGCCTCAGCGATAAGTTCACCGATTTCTCTGTTGTTACCGGCAGAAATTGCAGCTACTTGAGCAATTTCTTCTTTTGTATTAACAGGTCTGGACATAGATTTTATTTTACTTACTGCTGCGTCAACCGCTTTGTCGATGCCACGTTTCATTGACATTGGGTTTGCACCTGCAGTTAAATTTCTCAACCCTTCACGAACAATAGCTTGAGCTAAAACAGAAGCTGTTGTTGTACCGTCACCTGCAACATCATTAGTTTTAGATGAAACTTCTTTCAACAACTGTGCTCCGGAATTTTCCAAAGCATCTTTTAATTCAATTTCTTTTGCAATAGTAACACCGTCATTAACAATTTGAGGCGCACCAAATTTTTTTGTCAAAATTACATTCCTTCCTTTTGGGCCTAATGTAACTTTTACAGCATCTGCTACAGCATCAATACCTTTGAGAAGCGATTTTCTTGCTTCTTCATCAAAAACAATACGTTTTGCCATTTTATTTCTCCTTTATCAACAAATTTTATTTATACAAAACCAAATTTGAATTATTCAATTACAGCCAAAGCATCTTTTACTGACAATATTTTGTATTCAACACCGTCAATTTTAACATCCGTACCTGAATATTTTGCATAAAGAATAGTATCACCAACTTTTACATCCATTGGTTCTCTTTCACCTTTATCATTCAATTTACCTAAACCAACAGCTACGATTTCTCCTCTTTGAGGTTTTTCTTTTGCACTGTCAGGAATAAATATTCCGCCTGAAGTTTGTTCAGTTTCTTCAATAACTTTAATAACAATTCTGTCGCCTAATGGTTTAATCATAATATCACTCCTTTTCTCTCTATACATTATATTTATATAACGAAATTTGAATTTTCATTAGAAAGTTAAGGAAAAATTAATGTTTTTTAATAAAGTAGCAAAAAATATTATGTTTGTCTTTAAATAAAAGGGTAATATTATAAGAAAGGGTAAATTTTATGGTAAACATTTCACCGGTAGCAATCAGTATTAACAATCCGCAAGTAATACCTTATACACCTGTTGTTCCGGCATACAATACTGCTGCGCAATCTAAAATTCAACCTGCCGGCATTGTTGATTTAACAGAAAAATATACAAACAAAGAAATTGATACAATACTCAAAAGAGTTGGAACTGACAATAAATTAGGATATCCATGCCAATATTCGGTAGAATACTTACCGCAAGTTGAAGCGATGGTTATAAACAATAAAAACATGACAAATGACACAACTGAAATATACAAAGATGGCAGAGCCGTACACTGCGGAAGCTGGCATAATAAAGAAGTAGCTCCTAAAGGAACTTTCGTTGATATAGTCGAAGATGCTAAAAAACGTTTTGAAGAAATCAAGTAAAAATATTTATTTTTTACATCTTCATAGTATAATCTATCTATGAATAAAAAGTTATTTGTAATTTCAGGATGTTCCGGAGTCGGCAAAGGTACTGTTCTAAAAGAGTTTATGAACAGGAACTCCGAACATTTTATACTGTCTGTTTCCTGCACAACAAGAAAACCGCGTGCCGGAGAAATTGACGGTGTAAATTATTTTTTTATTACCCGTGAAGAATTTGAAAAAGCGGTTCAAGAGGACAAATTTTTGGAACATGCCGAATTTGCCGGAAATCTATACGGAACGAAGAAAAAATTTATCAAACAAAAATTTGAAGAAGGGCTGAACATTATCCTTGAAATTGAAACACAAGGCGCATTACAAGTCAAAAAGAAGATGCCGGAAGCTGTTTTGATTTTTATTGCACCCCCTTCTTTTGAAGAACTTGAGCATCGTTTAAGAGGGCGCAATACTGAAGATGAACAAACAATTCAAACCCGACTTCACGAAGTCAAAATTGAACTTGAACGCTCAAAACAGTATGATTACATTGTTATAAATGATAATCTGGAACGCGCAATAAACGAGGTAGAAAAAATTACTCGCAACGAATTGGAGGGTTAAATGCTCAGCGGAAAGACTATTTTGATAGGAATAACCGGAGGTATTGCCGCATACAAAATTTGCGAACTGATACGCCAATTAAAAAAAAGCAATGCAAACGTCAAAGTAATCTGTACCCCTAACGCCTTAAATTTTGTAACTAAACTTACACTCCAAAACCTTAGCCAAAATGATGTTGCCGTTGAAGAATTTAATATAAAAGAATGGAAGCCTGAACATATTTCTTTGGCTGATGAAGCTGATATTATGCTGATTGCGCCGGCAACCGCAAACACTATTTCAAAAATTGCGTATGGGATTGCGGATAATTTATTGACATCTGTGGCTTGTGCCTTTTCTAAAAAAATGATTATCGCACCGGCAATGAACTGTAATATGTGGAATAATGATGCAGTAAAAAATAATATTAAAACTCTCCGCTCTCGAGGAATTGAAATCTTAGAGCCTGAAAACGGTTTTTTGGCATGCGGATACTTTGGAAAAGGACGACTTTGTTCAATTAAAAAAATATTTGATGCGGTAATAGAAAACATTAAATATTCGCAACTTTTGTCAGGCAAAAAAGTCGTTATAACATCTGGCGGAACAATAGAAGATATTGATCCGGTCAGATACATTTCAAATTATTCATCAGGGAAAATGGGCTTTGCACTTGCAAATTCAGCAAAACAAATGGGAGCGGAAGTTGTTTTGATTACAACAAAAGACTTTGATGCACCATACAAAATTATCAAGGTAAAATCTGCATTAGATATGCAAAACGCATTAGATTATGAATTTTCAACCTCTGATATTATAATTATGGCGGCTGCGGTAGCCGATTACAGAGTAAAAGAATATTCCGACCAAAAACGTAAAAAAACTTCAAACCAAACCATTACCCTTGAACTTGTTGAAAATCCCGACATTTTAAAAGGACTATGCGAAAAACGTCAAAACTCACAGAAAAAACCTTTAATTATCGGTTTTTGTGCCGAAAGTGAAAATCTGATAGAAAATGCAAAAACAAAAATTTCAAAAAAAGGTTGCGATTACTTAATTGCAAACGATATTTCCCGTACGGATATTGGTTTTGGCTCAGAAAATAATGAAGTTACAATATTAGACAAAAATGGCGGAATGAAAAGACTTGAAAAGGCTTCCAAATCAGTCATTGCAAGACAAATTTTAGAGTATATTGATGAATAAATACGAAATTACAAAACGAATAGAACATTTTGCACCTGTTGAAACTGCTGAGGTGTGGGATTGCGTTGGCTATATGGTTGATACGGATAAAACAGATGTTTCAAAAATTATGCTTTGCCTTACCGTGACAGAAGATATTATTAAACAGGCAAAAGAGCAGAATTGTGATATGATAATTTCGCATCATCCATGTTTTTATACTCCGCTGGAATGGAAAGACATTGATATTTACAGCGCTCACACCAACCTTGATAGGGCCAAAAACGGGACAACCGACACACTCATTCACAAACTGGGATTTGAGCCTCAAAAAAATGGCAACGACTATTTAAGGTTTGTAGACCTTGAACAACCGATTGAAATTGAAGAATTTGTAAAACAACTCAAAAAATTTTCTCCAAACTTGCGCTACGTGAATAATAAGAACGTAAACTCGATTAAACGTATTGCATTTTGCGCGGGCAGCGGCTCAGATTTTCTCAAAGAAGCGCAAATCGAAGGCGCGAATGCACTGGTGACAGGAGATTTAAAATTTCATACCGCTGTTGATGCTGAAATAGTAGTTTTTGATATAGGACACTTTGAATCCGAAATACTTGTCTTACCTACAATAGAAGCCCTGATAAATAAAGATATTGAAATTATTTATGCAGAAGAAAAAAGTCCGTTTATATATTAAAAAAATATTGACAATCAGTTTTCAGCACATAAAATAAGAAATGTGACAAGTGAATAATGGGGTGTCGCCAAGTGGTAAGGCAGCTGATTTTGGTTCAGCCATCTCGGAGGTTCGAATCCTTCCACCCCAGATTTATACAAAAACTCTTTGAAAAACTTTTCAAAGAGTTTTTGGTTTGAGAGGCGTTTATACAACAATAAACTATGCTTAGATCCTGAAACAAGTTCAGGATGACATACGCGTTTGACCATAGCGCACACCTACTCTTGGAACACCCTTGAGCTCAAGGCAAAACCTTGACCGAACCTCACCCCTTAGGAGAGTGGATTTTTTTACACTTCTGCCACCAACTACTCCCACTTGTGTCATTCTGAACTCGTTTCAGAATCTTACTAATTAGCAAGGTCGCTATCATTTCGCAAGTTTATTGTCGGATTAACTAAATCCGACCTACAGACTCCTCATCATTTTAAAATTAGTATAAATTTAAAACATCCCTAGCAAAGCAGGCAGGGAGTGAAATATAAAAATGTAAAAGGATATAAAATATTACTAACGACAATACTGCATAAATTATAACTAATTTCATTGATTGAAATTTTATCGTAATCAAAATTAAAAAAATTATGTTTGCTATACATACAGGGATATAAGCTAGTGTAAACAAAACGGATAAAAGTCCTCCCACTCCACATGAAAAATAAATCATTCCAAACCATAAACTAAAAGCTACAACTAATGTTAGAATATATAAAGATTTGAACACATCACGCATGTTATCTCGCATTTTATTACCTCCGTTTGTCATATCATTTATTAATTAGGTCCTTATTTTATCATACTGACTTCACTTGCCCAAACCGATAATAGTTTCAACACAAAACATTAATATCAAAATCAAGTCCACTAATAGTAGTACGATATTTAACAAATTTCCTACATCAGCAATAATATTTGTATTAAAAGTTACTTCTTGACTTTTTATTTTGTTAAAAACAATAACTTGTACAACAAATATACTAATAGGTATTATTGGCATTACTACAATAGATATCGGTATGACAATGTATAGAATAGGTACAAGGATAATGAGTACAAGATTGTGCCAATTAAAAACATTCCCCCATACAAAAACATTATTTATCACAAAATATAGCAATATCAACACGATTAAATAAGCATAAGAAATATAGCCACATGATTTATACATTTTAGTACTTCTTAACTTTTCTAACATTGATACCCTTTACTATTTGTTGTATCACAATATAGACTTGAACCATCTTACCTTGTTATTATAGCATGAATACTAGATACTGATACTAAATATTTAATGTCAGAAAAGTTATAAGATAATTATACAGGGTTTTTGGCTGATTTTGGATAAAGCTAATCTATAAGAAAAGTTTGTAGGTCGGTTTTACCAAACCGACAATAAATTTCTCATTTCATCTGACACTTTTTCTCAAACTGCAAGTCAAATTATACAAAACAAAATCTACGCAGCTTCGCTACTCGATTTTTAGTTTTTTCAGGATGACACATTTGTTATACATTTGTGTATTCCCTCTATTGTTATCATTTGCTACGCACATTCCACCCTGACTTTAATGTCCTCCTTGACTAGGCAGCACCCCTATCTTAGAAAGGAGGAATTTTCAAAATAATATTAACAAGAAAGACCGGCTGCATATTTACAACCGGTCTTCTTATTTGTTCTATTTAGAACTTATGCTTCGCCCGTTACTGATTTATAAATACTTGGGCAGTTATTTTTGAATGCTGCTGCAGAAATTTCTTTACCGTTTGCAAGATAGAATTTTGCATCCTTTCCTGTTCCGACAGCGTACGCTCCATTGTTTCCAATAACAACAGGTTTTGATGACTTATACGGCAATTTACCATAAGCCTCTTCCATATAATCAAGAGACGGTACATCTAATTTTGAGAAGTCTGCATTTTTCCTTACTCTGCCGCTTTCATCAAAGACACTTGGATTTTTACGGACTAAGTCATTTAATAATGCAGCTTTTCTTTCTCCGCTTGCCATAAACTGCGCACCTTTTGTCTTTAACAACGCATTCAGAACCTGTACAGCTCCACAAGTTTCGGAACCTTTTTTACCTTCATTTTGGCGAATTTGAGATTCTGTTAATCCGTTTATACTAGCATCTTTATCACCAAATGCAGGATAAAAACCTTTCGGAATAACTGTTCGTTTCGGATTTGCTTTGTCTAAGGTAGCCAACAAGTGACTTTTTGTCGGTAAATCTAATTTTCCTAAATCAGCAATTACTTTACCGTCTTTATCCTTTTTCAAAGAGCCGTCTTTTTCAAATACACTTGGGTTTGCGGCAATAATCATTTGTCTTACCTGATTTTTCATTTGCGCAGTTTCTGCAGCATCTGATTTTGTAGAAATTACTGCATCTGCAACGGTTCCCGCAGGGTCATCAGATTTTCTGATTTTTTCGCCGTTATTTGCCAAGATACCGTCTTTACCGCTAATTTTCGGGTTTTTATCCTGAGTTGCAGCATAAAAACCTTTATTTACCTTGTGAGGTGTTGGTTTTACATTTGTATCCTCTTTTTTCTCTGGTTTTTTAGCCTCGTCAGGTTTAGTTGTTTTTTCAACTTGTGTACCTTTATCTCGATTAGAAGGGTCCCATTGCCACAGAGGTAGTTGTTCTTTTTCAGGTGGTAACATTGGCGGACGCCATTGCTCTGCTGTAGGTTTTACACCATTTGTTCCGTTTACCGGTTCAACCATAGTTAAATCTCCTTTTTTATACTCTTGAATGCACATCATTCACATGTTCTTAAAAACATTTTTTCTGAGTAAATTGATTAATCTTCAATTTAATTTTACAAAAGTTTACATATAAATTATATATGATTTATATAACCATTAGTTTTTCATATTTCTTGATGATATTGCAGATATCTGCGGCTGGGATGGAAATGACTGGATATCATTATTGTAAAAAAACTTATCTAAAATTTGGTATAAAAAAGCGGTAAACCATAAGATTACCGCTTTTTGAAATTAGTTCATTATTTATCAAGCAAAGTTTTTACATCATCTGTAATTTGTTCTTTTGTAAGTCTGTATCGTTGATACAGTTCTTTGAGCGGAACTCTGTCAGTAAATTCTTTATCTGCACCGTAGTTTAGAACTTTCATATCTGAATTACCATAATATCTTGATATCTTTTCTCCAAATCCGCCGTCAAGACATCCGTCTTCCAGCGTGATAACAATACTGTGGTTTTGTTTTAAATCTTCCAACATTTGTTTATCAATTCCGCTTAAATATACAGGATTTATGACTGTTGCATCAATTCCCAGTTGATTTTTTATTTCTTTTTGCGTATCAAGTGCCAAATAGTAAAAATTTCCTTCGCCTATTATTGCAACTTTTTCACCTTTATGTGTCATCTTAAATTTATTTATTTGAGAATAATCTGTTTTGTCTTTTGTACCGGTTGAGATTACATTTCCTGCAGGAACTCTTATTGCTACAGGGTATTTATTCTGCTTAATTGACCAATCCATCATTGCCGTATATTCTTCTTTTGTTGTAGGCGCCAAATACACAATGTTCGGAATATTACTGATTAATGGAATATCAAAAATTCCAAGATGTGTCATATCCATATCCGAAATTGTTCCGCAAAATACAAGAATTGTTGCCGGAGCATTATTCAACGCCAAATCTTGAGATAATTGGTCATAAGCCCTTTGGATAAAAGAACTCATAACGGCAAGAACAGGCTCTGCTCCGTTTTTCGCAGCACCTGAGATAAAACCGATAGCGTGCTGTTCTGCAATATCAACATCAACATAGTTACTACCCATTTTTTCTCTAAATTCAGGCGTAAAACCTGTAGCACCCGGAGTTGCAGGAGATACCGCAAGAATATTTTTAACACTTTTTTTCTTGTTTAACAAATAATCCGCTGTTATTGAATTGTAAGATTCCTGCGGTGAAACTTGCTTAGCATCCATAAATCCCGGAAGTTGCCAATGATAAAATTCTTTATTCTTTTCCGCAGGTTCATAACCTTTTCCTTTTAAAGTATGGATATGCACAACTACAGGTTTTGTTGTATCTTTTACCTTTTTGAAAGTTTCGATAAGTTTTTCAACATCGTTTCCTTCATCCAAATAATAGTAATCATATCCCATAGCTTTAAATATATTATTCTCGGCTTTTCCGTTTGTTTTTCTCAACTCTGCAAGGTTTTTATACAAACCACCGTTTGTCGGAGCAATTGACATATCATTATCATTAACAATAACAATATAATTACTTCCCAAAACCGCACCGTTACTCAATCCTTCAAGAGCTTCTCCGCCTGATAACGAACCGTCACCTATCAACGCGATAATATTATACTTTTCTTTATTTAAATCTCTGGCTTTTGCCATTCCTGTGGTAAGACTTAATGAAGTAGAGGTATGACCCAACACAAAAAAGTCGTGTTCACTTTCTGCCGGATTTGAGTAACCGGTAATTTTTGGATTAATAGGGCTTATGAACCCGTCCTTTCTTCCCGTTAGCATTTTATGCGGATAAATTTGGTGAGAAACATCAAAAACGATTTTATCTTTAGGAGAATTAAAAACGTAGTGAAGCGCAATTGTAGCCTCTACTATTCCTAAATCAGGACCGACATGTCCTCCGATTGTGTTTGAATGGTTTAAAATACCGTTTCTTATTTCTTGAGCTAAAATGTTCATTTGTTTTGTATTTAATGATTTAACATCTTGTGGTTTGTTTATGGTTTCTAACATTGAATAATCCTCTCTTGCAGTTACGCAACTCTGTGTGATAAGCAATATTGCCAATAGTGCAAATATTTTCTTTTTCATAGACCTCTCCCCTTGTACAAATTGATATTATATATTATTAACAAAGATAAGTAAAGATAAAAGAGCTAATTCTATCTTTTTCTTATCTAATTCTATCATATTTTAACACGGATGATAAAAAATGCTGAAACAAGCTCAGCATGACAATACAAGGAAAACAAAGGGTTAAACGCGTGTGTCATCCTGAATTTGCGGGTTTTCGGTAGGGCGACGACGAAGTCTAGCCCGTAAGGTGTCGGTCAGACGTTACT
>CAMGGL010000036.1 GCA_946055575.1 uncultured Candidatus Melainabacteria bacterium | reverse complement strand
ACACAAAAAATTGCTAACTTTGTAATAATAAATTTACAAAAATTAATATTTATTTTTACGGAACTGGATCATATCCGCCGGGATTTCCCGGATGACAACGGCAAATACGCTTCACCCCTAACCAGCCGCCTTTTATAACTCCGTATTTTTCAATTGCCTGTTTGGTATATTCAGAACACGTAGGGTAAAATCTACACACAGAAGGTGTAAATTTTGAAAAATATTGGTAAATTTTAATCAGCATTAACAAAAGTTGTTTCATTACTTACACCTGAGCTTCTTCGCTCAAATCTCTGCCTCTGTATTGCAGGGCTGTCATAACATGTGCCAATTGAATATTCTCAGACGCGTTCAAATCCGCAATCGTTCTTGCTAGTTTTAAGATTCTATCATATCTTCTGCCGGAAAGTTTATATTGAACAGCTGCCGTTTTTAACAACGAGAGCGACTTTTCATCCAAAACACAATATTTTTTAACCAGTTCTGATGTCAACTCAGAATTAGTCAAAATTTTATCGTTTTTATAGCGCTCTGATTGAATTTTCCTGGCCTTTATTACTCTTTCTCTTATAACCGAAGATGATTCTTCTTCTGTATTTGACGAAATTAGTTCAGCTGAAGTTAAACGTGGCACATCAATTTGGATATCAATTCTGTCGAGCAATGGGCCCGATAATTTTGCAATATATCGAGCTCTTTGGAAATCTGAGCATGAACATTGCTTTTCTTTATCTCCAAAAAATCCGCACGGACAAGGATTCATCGCACCAACCAACATAAATTTTGCAGGATACTTAATTGAATGTTGTGCTCTTGAAATAACAATTTCTCCATCTTCTAAAGGCTGCCTTAGCACTTCAAGGACATTTCTTGGAAATTCAACCATTTCATCCAAAAACAAAACTCCTCTGTTTGCCAAAGTTATTTCTCCGGGTTTTGGAGTTGAACCACCGCCAATAATACCGTTAGCAGAAGCTGTATGATGAACCGCTCTATACGGTCTTATATTCATTAAAGGTTCATCTTTCGATAACAAACCACAAACACTGTATATTTTCGTTAATTCTAATGCCTCAGATAATTCCAAAGGCGGCAAGATTGATGCAAAACATTTTGCCATAAGAGTTTTACCCGAACCGGGAGAACCTATCATCAAAATATTATGACCACCGGCGGCAGCAATCTCTAAAGCCTTTTTCGCCTTGTGCTGCGCCTTAACATCTTTAAAATCAAAGGGATAATCCTCTAACTGCCTTGACGCCAAATATGCTTCTACATCTATATTTACCTCCGGTAATTTTGTTTCCGCAAAATGTTCAACTACCTGATTTAAATTTTCTGCTCCAAAAACATTCACCGAGCCGTTAAGTGCAGCCTCTTTTGCATTATCAAGCGGCACAATAACATTTTTAACACCAGCCTCTTTCAATCCCAAAACCAAAGGTAATACACCATTCACAGAACGAATTGCACCGTCTAAAGACAATTCTCCAATAAAGGCATAATCTTTTAAAACTTCTTGAGATAAAACTTCTTCTTCGGTTAAAATCCCTATTGCTATGGGCAAGTCAAAACTTGTTCCGGTCTTTTTTAAATCTGCAGGAGCTAAATTTATTACAACTTTCTTTGACGGGAAAGTATAACCCGAATTTTTGATAGCAGACTTAACCCTATCTCTTGCCTCGTTTACCGCAACATCCGGTAAACCGACAACAGACATTCCCGGAAGCGAATTTGTTACATCCGTTTCAACCAAAACTTCATAAGCATCCAAGCCTATTACCGTAGCTGTACGTACTCTATTAACCATAAGGTTAGTATAACACAACTAACTATATTTGTCTTTTAATTTAAACTATGATAAAATTGGCTTGTGGAGAGTTATAAAACTATGACAAAAGAAATTTCTAAATTACAAAATAACATTGAATACATTTACAAACAAAACAAAAATACCCCGAGGATGGCTTTTTGTTTAAATTTTGCAATAAATAAACCTGAATCTAAACCGGGTGTATATTCACTTATGACAAGATTATTGTTTCAGGGTACAAAAAATTATACATCGGAAGCTTTGGCTAATGAGTTTGAAAAATACGCAATCGATTTTTCCTGTGACCAATTCACAGATTATTTAAGAGTGCGTTTTGTATGTCTTAACGAAGATTTTGAAAAAGCTGTTGAATTAACAAATGAAGTTCTGACAAATTCAACTTTTGAAGAATTTGCAAAAGAACAACTCAAATTAAAATGTGAACTTCCTGCAGAATTAGACTCTCCAAGAGTTACCGCACTTGATGCTTATTGTGATAAATTATTTGAAAATCACTACTATGGAAATTCCATAAACAGAATTTTGAACAATATAGACAGCATTACACAGGAAGAAATTCTTGAGGCTTATAACTATATCTTAAACAATAGCAGAAAAACTTTAGCAATTGTCGGAGCTTTGGATAAAGAAGATATAATTCCGGTTATTGAAAATACTATCGGAAAACTTCCAAAATCCGTTGACGGCGGAATGGCAATTACAAAACCTCAACTTACAAAAACTCAAAAAGTTGAAAATATACGCACAGACCTTAATCAAGCACATATAATAAAAGGTTGGATGGTTGAAACAATAAACGAAAAAGATTATCCTGCACTTGTACTTTTGAATATTATCTTAGGCTCGTGCGGTTTATCTTCAAGATTATTCACAGAATTACGGGATAAAAAAGGATTGGCTTATGTCGTTCGCAGCAATTATGAAACATTTAAACTCTGCGCACATTTCATGATTTATATCGCAACGGAACCTAAGAATATTGAAATTTCACTAAAAGGTTTTGATGAAGAAATTGAAAAAATTAAAACAATACCGGTTTCAGAAAAAGAACTTGAAAATGCAAAAAATAATCTATTAGGAAAATGCGCTTTTGTTGATGAAACAAACCTCCAACAAGCATACAAATACGCCAAAAACGGAGTGCTTGGTCTGGGATTTGAATATTCTGATAAAATGAAGGAAGCTGTCAAAAAAGTTAGCGCAGACGAGATCCTACAATGCGCTCAAAAATACTTTAACGACACCTATGTACTATCTGTTATCAAGCCATAACTCATCGGCTAATAGTTTTTTTTGTAAGATTTAACCAAAATTTTACAAAGAGGATTTATTGGTGAAAAGCAGAGTAACTATAGTTTTGTGGGGCATATTTTTTATTATATTTTTTCAACCATATTGCGCCAAATCAATTGAATCTGAAATCAAAATCACAAAACAAAATAGCGATATTAACCATTCCGCAAAACAATTATTTGTTGATAATTCAATATTGAAAAACATAATTATTTGTAATGAAACTAATCGAGGTTTAGTAATAAGTTTTGATGCAAATATATTTTTTGAAAACGGGGATGATGAAATTAAGGAAAATTCAAAAATTTATTTAGACGAAATCGGCAAAATACTGAAAAACATTGACAAATGCTGTATTATAGAAACCTTCTCAAAGATTGCAAACACCGAAGGTTATACAAACTGGGAAATATCAACTTTCCAAGCTCAAAAAATATCAGAGTATCTAATAAAAGTTCATCAACTTAACCCACAAAAAATCCGAACAATTGGATTTGGTTCAATCATGCCTAAAAACTTAAATCCACGAATAGATTTTGTCATACTTAATTACTAGAATGGCGCAGGGTTATACACTCTGCGCCATTTAAAATAATAATCAATTTTTATTCTGCTACATCTAAATCTTTTCCCGGCATAAACAATAATATAATATATATCACGGCACTAACTATTGGGATAATCATCGTAACAAAATATCCGACAGTAAACCAGATAGCTTTCATTTTTTGACCTGTTATATCCCAAAATCTTTTAGACACATTTGTAAATGTTAAATAGAACCAAACCAAACATAAAATAATAGCCACAGGTCCTTTTGTTCCGTTTGATGCAGATAAAACAGCATAAAAAGGTGCAGATAAAGCCAACATAACAATAAGAATTAAAACACTATTCAGGAAAAATTTTAGTCTTCCTATCGGTTCATCTAACTTAAACAAACTTGTAAAATTATCCATACCTATCTCCTTTTATATAATACTTATATAAACTATAGAATAGCTTGCTGCAATCTTGATGTTCTGTTTTCATTTAAAATATTTTTCAATTTCATAATAGCTTGAGCATGCAACTGACAAACCCTCGATTCTGACATATTTAATGTTTCACCGATTTCTTTCATTGTCATATCTTCCTGATAATAAAGCACCATTAAAACACGTTCTCTTTCCGGTAAACGCTGTAATGCTTTTTGCAAATCAGATTTTACATTTTGTTCTTCCATTCTCTCTTGAGGATTTAACTTATTATCATCCTCAAGAGTATCAATAATTTCCATGCTATCATCAGATGTTCCGCGCTTGTCATAAATCGAAGTCATTACAACATCTTCAGACAACAGTTGATTAACTTTTTCAGGATCCATATCCAAACTTTGAGCTATTTCAGAGGATGTAGGTACTCTGCCAAGTTCTTGCTTTAAGGCTTCCGCAGCTTGCTTAACTTCTTTGATTTTCTTTCTTACACTTCTCGGTAAAAAATCTTGAGAACGGACTTTATCAAGGATTGAGCCGCGAATTCTTATCAGCGCATACGTTTCAAATCTTGTATTTCTGACAGGAGAAAAACGTTCAATTGCATTAATCAGACCTTCCACTCCATAACCAGTAATATCTTCAACAGAAATTGAAGAAGGTAAAGAAACCTTAACACGACCAACCGCATATCTTACAAGGTAAATATACTGAACAATAAGAGTATCTCTTGAAGTTTTATTTGATTTATCTGCAAGATATTCTTCCCAAACTTGCGCAAGCTCATCTTCCGACAAACGTTTTATACTGTTATAAGAAGAAAAATCAAAACTCTGTTCCATTAACCTACCCAATTTATCTGTTCTTTATTACATTTCTATTTTATAATATCCCCAAAATTAAACATCATTTAAAAAGATGAAAAGGAATTAAAATTTTAGCAAAATCTCATACTAACGGCAGATTGCAAGTAAAAATCGAGTAAAATTAAAGAGCCTTAACCGCACCCCAAGCTTTTACGTCATCTCTCTCATATCGAATAAGATAATAAGAGCCTGCAGGAACATATTCTATACTTGCTTCCTGATAAATATCTTCTTCCTCTTTTTCAATCGGAGGCAAGCCTTTCTTTTCGCGTTTTTTATTAGTTTTTGCAATTTCTTTAGCCTGCTTTTTTTCTTTTTTTAATGCCTTATTATCACGTGTAATTTCATAACGTGACATATCTATTTCAACCTTAAACACAGGGATAATAGCAATAGCTTTTTTAGATTCAATCAAAATCAAAAAATCTTTTTCATCAGATAAAGCCAATTCATAGTGTCCAGGAGGAATAACATTACCTTGAGCATCAGAGATATGTTCAACCAATGTCAAAGTCGGATAGGTTGACTCTCTTAACGAATACTTATAAAAAGATTGAGTACCTACAATCAAACCGGCAGTAATCTGTGGCTCTGTCGGATAAACTCGAGTTTCGGAGTGCATCATGACATTATCAACATACAAACCCTCAAGCATTATATACTCTCCAAAAGCGCTTTTACTGATGAAGATATCTGAGAAAATGACTTATCCAAAGCCTTTTCACTTCCTACAAAAACTAACGACATGTATTTTTGAGAATTTCCTAAGTCGCCGGATTTCAATAATAATCTATAGCTTTCCCTCATTAGACGTTTTAACCTGTTTCGCTTAACAGCTCGTTTATGAACTTTCTTACTGACAACAAAACCGACACGAGTGGGGAAATCTTCTTTTTTTAATATACCCGCAAACAAAGTTACCCCGCCTTTGTGGGCGGAGTTCTTAACTTTATAAGTTGCCTTGAAAGCAAATTTATTTTTTAAACGATACGGTTTAGGTAACATTACCTTCTACTTTCCACTAATTCGCACTTTTAAAATATTATAAAAAACTGTGCAAACTACCAAAATATTACCCGATTGCAATCGAACAACCGCAATCTATAAATTCCGTCATCAATTGACAGAATAATACTAGGCACGTTTCTTAGCTGTAATAGAAAGTTTATGACGACCACGAGCTCTACGTCTGTTAATAACTTCACGACCGCCCGGAGTAGACATTCTTGCTCTAAATCCGCTTACATTTTGTCTTTTTCTTTTTGTTCCTTCTAGTGTACGTCTCATTTTTATTATTTCCTTTTACTATTTATTTGTCGTATAATTCAGATATTACAGTAAAAAAACTAAATAGTCAACAAATAAGAAAGGGATTGGTTAAATATTATGAAGAAAAATATTGGATTTATCGGCTGTGGGAAAATGGCAAGTGCAATAATTGCAGGGATTTTGTCTTCCGACGCAAAGAAGATTTATACCATACAAGGTTCGGAAGTTAATATTGAAATTGCACAAAAGAGTGCAGAAAGACTTAAAATAAACGTATTAACCGACAATAAAAAACTCACTCAACAATCTGATATTATATTTATCGCAACCAAACCGAACTGCGTAAGTGAAGTTCTTGAAGAAATTAAACAAGAGTTATCTGAAAATAAACTCATTGTATCAATCGCTGCAGGAGTAAACACAACAAAAATTGAAAACATTGCAAGCAAAAACAGAGTTATCAGGATTATGCCAAATACTCCGGCTTTGGTTAATCAAGGAATGTTTGGGATTTGCAAGGGTTCACGAGCTTCAGAAAGTGACGTAAATCTTATAAAAAATTTATTAAATACATTAGGAAAATGTATTGAAGTTGAAGAAAAGCAAATGGACATTGTAACAGCAATTTCAGGCTCAGGCCCTGCGTTTTTCTATCAGGTAATAGAAGATATGGCACGCGCAGGCGAAAAATTAGGGCTTGATTACGAAAAATCACTTATTCTTGCCACTCAAACCGCACTAGGTTCTGCTCAAATGATATTTAACAGAGGTGAAACACCTGTACAGACTTTGATTGATAATGTGGCAACTAAGGGTGGATGTACATTTGTCGGGATTTGCGAAATGAAAGAAGGTAATTCTGAAAAGCTATTCTTTGACGTAATTGATAAAACTGCACAAAAAGCCAATGCTTTAGGAAAATAGACTTAGCTTAAACGATAATATCAGCCTTGACTAGTCGAGCCGAGAAAGTAAGCGTAAGCGTATCCGTTTAATGCGAGGCGCGTTTCAGGGTCTTGTTGTTGGAGTAACTATGCTATGTTAAAAGATCCTGAACAAAACAAAATCTACGCAGCTTCGCCGCTTGATTTTTAGTTTTTTCAGGATGACAGACGTGCTAAGGGGTTTTTAATTTCCCTCTCCTAAGGTAGGAGAGTGGAGAAGTGTTTTAAAATAGAAATAGTGGAAATCCTTTTGTAAAATAAGGCAATTAATTCGTATAAAAATACTTTATATAAACATAAGGTAGTTATGTAGTAAAAGGAGTTTGCCAATGAGTAAAATTTCAGTATTAAGAAGTATTGTAAATAATGGCTGGACAATTGCAAATCGAAAGGCTGCAGCGTCACTTATTGGTAAGGATAATTTTATCGAACTTGCTACATTAGCAAGAAAAAGTGATTTTCCTATGGATTGTTTTAGTTACAATATGGTAAAAGATGAATTAAAAACAAACAATGTAATGAAATTAAAAAACACAATACTGGGCATTAAACCAAAAATAAATATGGGAACTATATATAAAAAAGTAAAAATGCCGGATGGCAGCATAAAAAAGCAACCCATAAATATTGATATATCTGCCACAAGAAATAACGAAGAAAGTGTAACGTATAATTTCTTTCATGAGGATAAATGCATTGGTTTTGTTCAATTAGAGGAACATTTTCATTTGGCTCGCGGTACGAAAAAACCTCCTGCACTATTATTAAGAGATTATCCAAAACTAGGAGTAACAGGCGACAGAGTAATTGTACATATGCTACAAAACTTCAATGAAGCTGAGTATTCAGGCATAGGAGCTTTGGCAGATAAAATTGCAGTCGAACATTGCTTAAGACAAGGGATAGAACCAAATGTTGTTTCGGAAGCAGCATACCAATCACATATTGCACACTATTTACGAGGCAAAAGATATATACCATTCGATGGTACTGATTATAATAAAGAATTTCAAAAATTAGTTGATAAAAGAACTTCGGGACAACATATAGATACATCAGATTATGGTAGTCTTTTTACATATATGCCTCAAGAAATGATATCCAGATTAAAAAAAGAAGTTTCTCAACATCCTATATTGTCTTATATAGTATAAAAATAAATTTACGATAGCAAGTAAAATGGGCAGAAATGAAATAATGCCCACCTTTTATATGCAAATAATTCTTAGGAAAGGGAAAACTTAATATTTCTGTCCAGTCAAAGAGTATTGTCACCACTAAACAAAGGTGTCACCCTGAACAAGCCGAGCAGAGGATGTAAGCGTTAGCGTATCCGTTTAATGCGAGGCGCGTTTCAGGATCTTGCTGTTGGTGAAATTTGCTAGAGTTTAAGATCCTGAAATTGTCTTGGATTATTCGGGGTGTAGGCAGAGTAACGTCTGACCGACACCTTACGGGCTAGACTTCGTCGTCGCCCTACCGAAAATCCGCGAATTTAGGATGACATACGCGCTTTATCATTGCAATTCTCGTATTGAAACAACCACCTTAATTTTCAATCATGATCAAACCCCACACTAACCCTCTCCTATCTTAGTAACAAATCGAAAAAGGCTATTGATTTAACAATAGCCTTTTATAAATTTATATGGAAATATATAATTAGCTCAAAGCCATTAAAGCTTTTACCGAGCGTGCATTTTCCTTAACTTCTTCATCAAAACCTTCAGATGAAATAGTGTTATCCAAAACTCTCATTGCTTCTTCTTTATTTTCCAAAGAAAGTAATTCATTGATAGTACTCATAGCTACAACTGTAGACATATCATTGATACCTTTACCTCTGCTTGCAATAACTACATTCAAAGAATCATGTTCGTTTCTCTTTACCAAAGCTCTTGATGTTAACTCTCTAACTTCATCAATTGAAGAATTAGTACCAATTTCTTCTAAAACCTGAATAGAATCAGGATTTGGATTAATTGTAAGAGATTCAATAATATCGCTTACTCTTGAAAAGTTTTTATTGTTCTTAAAATTATTATTCATCTAAATCCTCCTTACGCAGCCAATATCATATCAACTTCCAATGCCGAAAGTGCTTCTGTCAACATAGGTTTAACCTCTGTATGAGGATCCATTTTTGAAAGCTTATTAATTTCTTTAGCATGTGTATTGCCAAAGAAAGATGTAATATCACGACTTAGAACATCTCTTGCTCCATCTAAATCGATAGTTACCTCAGTTTTTCCGATTTCATTTATTTTATTCCATGCAGAAACCATGCAATCTTTCATTTTTACGCCAAATTCTTTTATAGCATCTAAACCTTCATAGAACTTATGACCAAAATCAGTGATAGAACCTACAAAAGTAGAATATATTCTTTTTGAAGCTGCAGATAAATTACCTGTAAAGCTTACTTTATTATCATGCTTACTTGATTCAAAAACATCTTCAGTTAAGATATTTTGTTGAAAATTTGATGCTGCAAACGGATTTGAACTTCTTGCAACATTACGTTCAGTCATACTTGTATTAAAAATACGATGACTTAATTGGTTAATTCTTTCTATTGCTGTCATATATAAACCTCTTCTTGACTATCCACACAACTAGTTTATCATACTATTTTTTCGAGTAATCCACCTTTTGAATGATTTGTGTTAAAATCAGAATATGAATTATAATAATTTGGAAGAACTAATAGAAGTTATAAGACGACTTAGAGCGCCCGACGGTTGTCCTTGGGATAGAGTTCAAACTCATGAAAGCCTGCGCCCTAATATGCTTGAAGAAGCTTATGAAGCCGTTGACGCAATTGATGATAATGATATGCAACACTTGCGCGAAGAACTCGGAGATGTACTTTTGCAAGTATTATTACATTCTCAAATAGCATCCGAAAACGGAGATTTCGACATTGAAGATGTTGCCAAAGAATTAAAAGATAAACTCATTCATCGGCACCCACATGTTTTTGGCAACTCAAAAATAGAAGACGCCGATAAAGTTCTTGAGGCGTGGGATAAATTAAAAGCAGAAGAAAAAACCGAGAGAAAATCTGCAATGGACGGCTTATCAAGAGCTCAAGCGGCACTTATTGCAGCCCAAAAAATTTCTAAACGTGCAGTTAAAACTGGTTTTGAATGGCCTAACGAGAGTTCTTTATATGATTGTATAATGTCTGAATTTGAAGAGTTTAAACAGGCAAAACTCGAAGGTGATAAAAATCACATGGAAGATGAATTTGGGGACATTTTATTTGCAACGGTAAATCTTGCAAGGTGGAATAAAATAGATGCAGAGCAAGCCCTGTTAAAAGCCAATAAGAAATTTGAAAAAAGATTTAGAAAAATGGAAGAATTAGCAACTAAACCGCTAAATGATTATTCCTTTGAAGAATTTAACGAACTGTGGAAAAAAGCGAAAAAGAGTATTAACGATGAATAAAAACATTATAAAAAAGATGATTTTCTAAAATATGGCGCAAAAACTAATACTTTTAATTATAAAGGTAAAAAATATACAATAGGAAAAGATAACTAATGAAAGACGTACAAAACACGCAAGATACAAGGAATATAGACATTCAAAAAGTCGGGATTAAACATATTGAACTCCCACTCATAATACAAAGGAAAAATAAATCAGACAAAGTTGTTTATGCAACAGCGCGCGTATGTGTTTCGCTACCGAGAAATTACAAAGGCACCCACATGAGCAGATTTGTTGAAGTTCTAAACGAGTGGAGAACCAAAAACCTATTGGGAGTTGACATAAAAGGCTGCATTGAAAAAATCATATCTAAATTACATGCAAAAAGCGGAGAATTGGAATTTAATTTTAAATATTTTATAGATAAAAAATCTCCAGTAACAAAACTTGCAGCACCGATGTGCTACGATTGTTCATTTGAAGGCAGAATTGATGATAAGGGCTACAAATTCATTCTCGGGGTCAAAGTTCCTGTTACCACACTTTGCCCATGCTCAAAAGAAATTTCCGACAACGGTGCACACAACCAAAGAGCAATGATTTCCGTTAAAATTTCTTACGATGAAACCGAACATGTTTGGCTGGAAGATTTAATTGAACTTATTGAGAGCTGCGCATCCTGCCCTGTGTATCCGCTTTTAAAAAGACAAGATGAAAAATTTGTTACCGAAAAAGCATGGGAAAATCCGAGATTTGTTGAAGATGTACTTAGAGAAGTTGTTGTTAAACTAAGAAATCACCAGACAGTTAAATCTTTTGAGGTTGACTGTGAGGCATTTGAAAGTATCCACAATCATTCAGCTTGGGCATATCAAGCAGAAGAAAAGGTGAATGATGACATACATTGTTAATACTCACTCGCATGCCAATATGCTAAAAACAACAAATATTGATGAAGCAATAATTAGCACTCAAGAGGAAGATATCATAACAATTGTTCCATCGAGTTCTGCTCAAGATATTTTTGAAGTTGACAAATTTATCCAAAAATATGACAACCTTTACGGATATGTAGGAGTTTTTCCTGAAGAAGTTAAAACATTTACGGATAAAACGCTCAATGATATGGAAAACCTCATTAAATCAAACCCAAAAATTATAGGTATCGGAGAAATTGGACTTGATTATTACTGGGATAAGAGTTTCAAAGAATTACAAAAAGAAATATTCATAAAACAAATTGAATTTGCAAACCAAATGAACTTACCTTTAAATATTCATTCAAGAGAAGCACATCTGGATACTTTGGAAATTCTAAAAAAATATAACAAAAATTCAACAGCCATACTGCACTGTTTTTCTGGCAGTCTTGAATTTGCTAAAGAATGTATTAAAGAAGGTATTTATATTGCTCTTGGCGGAGTTGTAACATTTAAAAACGCATTAAAAGCAAAAGAAGTAGCCGCAAATATTCCACTTGAATATTTACTTTTGGAAACTGATGACCCTTACCTTACTCCTGTTCCGTTTAGAGGAAAAGAAAATCAACCTGTTTATGTAAAATATGTAGCGCAAGAAATTGCACGACTTAGAAATACTACAGACGAAACCATTGCAAAAGCCACAACCGCAAATGCCGAAAGGATTTTTAAATTTAATGCAAAATAAAGAAAGACTTGATAAATACTTAACCGATTTAGGATATTTTGACACAAAAAGCAAAGCTGCCGCCGCGATTTTAGCGGGTAATGTTAAAATAAACGATGAATACATTACCAAAGCCGGATATCAAATCAATATAACCAAAGAATATGATATACAAGTCAAGTCTATGCCATACGTATCACGTGGCGGATTTAAGCTCAAAAAAGCCCTTGACAGTTTCCCCGTAGTTGTAAACGACAGAATTTGTCTTGATGCAGGAGCTTCAACCGGTGGTTTCACAGACTGTTTACTTCAAAACGGAGCAAAATTTGTTTACGCAGCAGATGTTGGCTACGGACAGTTGGATTGGAAAATTCGTTCGGATAAAAGAGTTAAAACAATAGAAAAAACAAACCTGAGAATTTGTAAATATCAAGAAATATATTCAGAAGGCGAACCCGTTGCAGACCTTTTAGTCAGCGATTTGTCTTTTATTTCACTTACTAAAGTCCTAGAAAACCTAAAAAAGCTTTTAAATCCAAAATTTCATGAGATGATTTGTTTGATAAAACCTCAATTTGAAGCCGGAAAAGAAAATGTCGAAAAAGGCGGAGTTGTAAGAAACAAAAACACACACGCAGAAGTTATAAAAAATGTTATTGAATATGCAAAATCCCTTGATTATTCAATAAAAGGTTTAACTTATTCTTCGATAAAAGGACCATCCGGAAATATTGAATATCTTGTTTGGCTCTCTACAGAAAAAATATCGGATAATTTTCAAATTAACGATATTGTAGAGGAAGCTTTTTTAACTCTTTCTTAAATACTATTTAAGATTTATATTTTGCAATTGAGATGTTTAATTTAAATCTATATATTTAAAGATATTAAGAACAATTCCGGGTTGAAAGTAATAATTATCATCCGCAGGTGTAATCCTCAACATTGCCTGATTTGTATTTACATTTGAAACCATTGCCAAAAATTGTTTGTTTACAGCCGTAAAGAGTATGTAACCTGATTTAGATTGAATTTCGTCAATCGTAAATCTGTTTGCATTGATTGCTGCAACAGTAAGGTAAATTAAACTTACGCAATTAGTATTAAAAACTTTTGTACAGGTTTCATAATTAACATTCTGCGAAGTTATTAAAGTACTCAAGTTTATTGGCGACACCTCATCTGCCAAAACTTTTGTGCCAGATAATAAAACAGTAATTACTAACAATATTTTTATAATTCTTTCCATGAGTAACCTACATTAATA